>DATKIA010000066.1:0-18412 GCA_035509895.1 Solirubrobacterales bacterium | reverse complement strand
AACCTCAACGGCGAGTAAAGCGAGCAGTGTTCCCAGAGGGGCACCCCCGCCCCCTCCACACCAGCCACACCTATTTCTGGTGCTGTTTCGCTTTTTCTTCGCGTTCTTTCTGCCGCTGTTCCCGTTCCCGCTGTTCCTTTTCTTTTTCGCGTTTGATCTGCAGCTGCTCACGCTTGGTCAGCGGCAGCTTCGGGGCTACTTCCTGGCAGACGCGGCCCTTGCAGGTCTCGAGGCGCACGAGTTCGTTGTGGAGGAAGGCGCGGATCGGGGCCAGGTTGGAATCGCGGGCTTTGTTGTTGAGCTCGTAGGGGTCTTTGGTCAGGTCGTAGAGCTCTTTCTCGCCGTCCGGCCACTCGATGTACTTCCAGGGGCCGTAGATGATCCCGTAGTAGTTCTTGGGCGGGGCCACGATCGAGGCGCTGGCGCCCTTCTTGGCGCTGTTTTCGTTCTGCGGCGGCAGGCTCTTGGAGCGGCTGTTGACGCCGGGGCCGCCGCCGCTGGCGCCGGTGGCGAGCGGGGTCGGCGTCGCGGCCGGGCCGCCGCCGTTCTCTTCGACGTCGTTGGTCTGGACGAAGGACTCGAACAGGACCGGCCGCCGGGTGCGCAGCGCCGGGTCGTGCGCGTAGGGAAAGAGCGAGCTGCCGTCGATGCTTTTGTCGGCGGTGACGCCGGCGAGTTCCAGAACCGTCGGCGCGACGTCGACGTTGGAGGCGAGCTGGCCGGTTTCGGTCCCCGGCTGGATTCCCGGACCCCGCATCAGGAACGGCAGATGGGTCGAGGGCTCGTAGGCGAGGAACTTGCCGCCGGTGAGGCGGTGCTCGCCGTAGAAGAAGCCGTTGTCGGAGGTGAAGATGATGTAGGTGTTGCGCAGCCGGTGCAGGGCGCCGAGCGTGTCGACGATCAGTTTTACGCCTTCGTCGACCGAGCGCAGCGACTCCAGCGCCTTCTGGTAGTAGACGCGGTAGGTGTGAATGTCGGTCGGGGACAGATACGAGGCTTCGCGAATGAAGCGCGGCTTGTCGTTGACGTTGCCCTCGTTGAAGCCCTGCGAGGGCCCGTGCGGGTAGGGCGCGCCGGCGAAGGTGTTGTAGTGGCGGGGCGCCGGCTCCGGCCCCGCCGGTTTGCGGAAGTCCCCGTGCGGCGCCGTGTAGTCGACCTGCAGGTAGAACGGCTGTTCGGGCGAGGTGCCCGCCAGCTCTTCGCTCGCGATCCGGTTGAAGACGTCGGTCTCGTAGAGGCAGGGCTGGCCGTTGAGTGGTGCGAGCGGGCAGCCGAAGTCGTCGATCGCGCCGTATTCGCGCGTTTCCCAGCTTCCCGAGTCGCCGAAGGGGCCGTCGATCGAGCCGTTGTCGTTGAGCGTGTAGCCGTAGAAGTAGTGGTCGGTGTCGGCGTTGAGGACGGTGTGCCAGGCGTTCCAGCCGGGCGGCACCGTGCGGCCGTCGTCGAACGGTTCGTCGCCGTAGCCGTTGAGGAACTTGCCGACGTGGATCGTGCGGTAGCCGGCCCCCTGCAGCCAGGTGGCGATGTTGTGGCTGTAGGCGTTGCGGATCGAGAAGCCGGTGTAGCCGCCTTCCGGCGGCACGTTGCCGCGGACGTTGTGGTTGTGCGCGTAGCGACCGGTCAGGAGGCTGACCCGCGAGGGGCAGCAGAGCGGATAGGAGACGTAGTAGCGGTTGAAGGTCACGCCTTTGCCGGCGATCAGTTCGAGCGTGTACGGCATCGCCTTGATCGTGGCGCCGCCGACCGGGGTGAATTCGGCGTAGAGCTGGTCCAGGGTCTGGTCGTCGGTCTGGATCACGACGAAGCTCGGTTTCTGCGTGGCCGAGGTGCCGGCGGCGTTGGCGCCCTCGGCGCGGAGGCCGACGACGCAGAGCAGCACCAGCAGGCTCGCGGCGAAGGCGAGTCGTGCGGCCGTCAGGGCACGCGAATGAGTGCTGGATTGAGCGAACCTGTCCATCAAGAGAAAACGAATGACGCCTACTCGGCCGATAACCGGCGCCTGCCACCGGAGTTGCGGCCTGAACGCTAGAAGACGCTCAGGACGCGCCGAGCTTTTTTGCTGCGTCGCGGAAGTTTTTGACCGTGGCGCTGGGGGCTTTGCGCCCTTCCAGTTTCTCGCCATGGCGGTTGACCCAGATCACCGGCACGCCCATTTTCAGCACCGGGGCGATATCGGTCGTGTAGTCGCAGCCGATGTGGAGCCAGCCTTTTTTGCCGCCGATCCGGCGCGCGCACTCTTTGAAGTGGACCGGGTCCGGCTTGTAGCTGCGGACCTGCTGGGCGGTGACGACGAGGTCGAGTTCGGTCCGCAGGTGGCGGCGCGAGATCCCCAGCAGTTTGTCGTCGATGTTGGAGATGATCCCGATCTCGTACTTTTTCCCGAGCCGGTCCATCGCCGCGTTGGCCTCGCGGAAGGGCAGCCAGTAGGCGACGCTGTTGGGCAGGAACTGGGCCCGCGAGGGCTCGACCTCCCAGCCCAGCTCGCCGGCGACTTTGACGATCGTCCGGCGCAGGACCTCGGCGTAGAGCTCGTAGGAGCCGGCCATGATTTCGGCCTGAACCTCCATGAAGCGGTCGAGAAACGGCTGCTCCTCGAACGAAAAGCCGTCTTTAGCGGCCTCTTTCTTACAGGCGTCGAGAATCCCACGCTCCCAGTCGATGAGCGTGCCGTAGCAATCGGTGGTCACCCAATTGATGGTTTTGAGACTGGGAAGGGCCATGGCGCGACGCGGGATTATGGCAAGCGGGGGAACTTTGGGAGTTCCCCTACTACTGTCGGCAGCGCTGAGCGGCCGAACACAGAAGTTCTATAGGGTGCCCGACCGCGGCTCCGATCGCCTCCCCCATGGACCTCCTCGAGTATCAGGGCAAGCAGCTTTTCGCCAAGCACGGGATCGCCGTGCCGAGTGGCGAGGTCGCCGATACCGTCGACGAGGCGGTCGCCGCCGCCGAGAAGATCGGCTACCCGGTCGCGATCAAGGCCCAGGTCCTGATCGGCGGTCGCGGCAAGGCGGGCGGGATCAAGATCGCCAAGGATGCCGAGGAGGCGCGCGAGTACGCCGACGCGATCATCGGCATGGACATCACCGGGCCCCACGGCGAGGGCCCGTTCCGCGTCGACCAGGTCTGGATCGAGGGCGGCTCCGACATCGCCGAGGAGTACTACGCCTCGATCATCCTCGACCGCGGTGAGAAGAAGCTGCTGGCGATGGTCTCCGCCAAAGGCGGGATGGACATCGAGGCGGTCGCCGCCGAGGACCCCGACGCCCTGGTCAAGGTCCACATCGATCCGACCACCGAGTTCGACGCCGCGACGGCGCGGCCGATCGTCGCGGCCGCTGGGCTCGCCGCCGACGCGCTCGACGGCGCCGCCGACGTGCTGGCGAAGCTGGCCGAGGTCGCCAGCGAGGAGGACGCGACCCTGATCGAGGTCAACCCGCTGATCCTCACCGCCGACCGCCAGGTCGTCGCCCTCGACTCGAAGGTGACGATCGACGGCAACTCGCTCTTCCGCCACGAGGACCTCGCTGCGGTCGCCGACACCGTCGATGACCCACAGGAGCAGATGGCGAAGGAAAAGGGCCTCACCTACGTCAAACTCGACGGCAACGTCGGCATCCTCGCCAACGGTGCCGGCCTCTGCATGTCGACGCTTGACGTCGTCGCCCAGGCCGGCGGCGCCCCCGCCAACTTCCTCGACGCCGGCGGCGGCTCGAAAGCCGAGGCGATCGTCAACGCCCTCGAAGTGATCAAGTCCGACACCAAGGTGACGGCGATCCTCTTCAACATCTTCGGCGGCATCACCCGCTGCGACGAGATCGCCAAAGGCATCGTCACCGCCTCGCAGCAGATCGACCTCGGCGTGCCGCTGGTCGTCCGCCTCGACGGCACCAACTCCGAGCAGGGGTTGCAGATCCTCGCCGAGGCGAACCTGCCCGACCTGCACCAGGAGAAGACGATGCTGGACGCCGCGCGTCGCGTCGTCGAGCTCGCCGGGGGTGGCTCGTGAGCATCATCGTCGGCGAGCAGACGAAGCTGGCCGTCTCCGGCCTGACCGGCCGCGAGGGCTCCTTCCACGGCCTCCGCAACAAGGCCTACGGCACCGATCTCGTCGCCGGCGTGACGCCGGGCAAGGGCGGCCAGGACGTCGAGGGCGTCCCCGTCTTCGACACGATCAAGGAGGCCGTCACCGAGGCCGGCGCCAACACCTCGATGATCTTCGTCCCCGCCCGCTTTGCGGCGCCCGCGATCGACGAGGCGATCGAGTCCGGAGTCGAGACCGTGATCGCGATCACCGAGGGGATCCCGGTCCTCGACATGCTCAGCACCTACTGGAAGGCGAAGGAGGCGGGCGTGCGGCTGATCGGCCCCAACTGCCCCGGCATCCTCTCCCCGGGCAAGGCCAACGTCGGCATCATCCCGGCCCAGTTCTTCGACCCCGGCCCGATCGGCGTCGTCTCCAAGTCGGGGACGCTGACCTACCAGATCGGCAACGAGCTGAAACAGGCCGGGACCGGCAACTCCTCGATCGTCGGCATCGGCGGCGACCCGATCGTCGGCTCCGACTTCATCGACATTCTCAAGCTCTACGAGGCCGACCCCGAGACCGAGCTGATCGTGATGGTCGGCGAGATCGGCGGCGACGCCGAGGAGCGGGCGGCCGAGTTCATCGCCGCCGAGGTCTCGAAGCCCGTCGTCGCCTACATCGCCGGCTTCACCGCGCCCCCGGGCAAGCAGATGGGCCACGCCGGGGCGATCATCTCCGGCTCCTCCGGCACCGCCGCGGCGAAGAAAGAGGCGCTCGAGGCGAAGGGCGTCCGCGTCGGCGAAAGCCCGACCGAGACCGCGGCGATCGCCGCCGAAGTCCTGCGCTCGCTCTAGGCGCAGCTCTAGAAGACTGGCTTCGGCCGCAGTTCCAGGCCGCGGACGATCGCCTTCATACCTTGAGGCGTGTCGTAGTTCGCACCGGCGCGACAGGACCCGCAGCTGGGAAGGACCGCAACCACGGTGCTGCCGAAGTAGGCGAAGGCCTTGAAGCGATCGGGTGAACGGCCCGCACAGGATTTGGAATCGCGACGATAGGCGACGACAAACGCGTGGCCTTCGACGAGCGGGACCTCGGTCGCCTTGGCGCAGCGCCCGTACCGAATCCGCCGACCCGCTGGCGTAGCGACGAACTTCTTCCAATCCGTGCTCGCCCACGTTTGCAGCTCGATTCCCTTCGTGTACTCGAGCACCAGTTGCCGGTCACTCGCGGGACCTATTGCAAATGACTGCTGGAGCTTCGTCGATGGCAGGCCGTGCCCGGGGGCGAAGTCGTGCCCGAGCCAGTGGACGGGGAGGGTCAGGGAAGGGTCGTCGAGCGCGACTTCGGAGTCGTCGCGTTCTTCTTCGCTGTAGACGGTCGGGTGTTCGACGTGGGCCTGCTGGCGCTGGGCCAGTTCGAGCGCGATCCGGTCGCTGTCCGGGAAGGAGGGCGCGGCGGCGAAGGTGGCGGAGACGACGCGGCCCGACCGCCAGACGACGAAGGAACCGCGACGGTCGTTGCGGAGGAAGGCGCGCGGAACGTGCCCCCAGTGGAAGAGCCGGGTGGCTTCGCCGACGGTTTCCTCGGCTGCCCATTCTTCGAGGTCCTGCCTCTTTCCGACCAGCTTTCCCAGCAATTCGCCCGCGGCCACGAATCCGGCGACCGCTCCCGCGATCGAGTTGGACCGCATGGCGCCGGTGCCGACCACAGACGCGGGCCGTGCCGGACCGGGAACGCGATACGCCCGCAGGTAGATGCCGAGGCAGCCGACAGGGTCGAAGCGCTTGACGTACCTGTCGAGCCAGCGGTTCGGGTCGCTCGGTCGGATCCCTTCGCAGGCGAATTCGATTCCCGTCCCCTCCGGGCCGATGTCGAGCGGAAAGTAGCCGGGCGGCAGATCGGAGAGCCGCAGCGCCAGGCGTTCGTTCGGATCTTCGGGGTCAGGAGCCAAGGCGAGGGCGGCGGCTGCGGCGATTGCGACCAGCGCCGCGACCGTTGCCAGCACGACCAGAGCCCGTCCCCCGAGGTGTCTGATCCCACGCCTGATCGGGCGACTATAGGCGGCGGCGCGTTGCTAGTGTCGAGGGCGATGGCCGCAGACACGATCTCCTTCGCGCGCGGGGCCCCGAGCGCCGACATCCTCCCCCACGAGCAGGTGCGGGATGCGGCCGCGCGGGCGCTCGAGGGCGACTGGGCGAAAGCGCTCTCCTACGGCACCGGGATCGGTCATCCCGGCCTCTGCCAGTGGGTCGCCGAGCGCCACGGTGGCCTCGACGTCTCGCAGGTGATGATCGCCAACGGCTCGCTCGAGGCCGGCGCCCTGTTCTTCCAGCACCTGGTCTCGCCCGGCGACCGGGTCGTCGTCGAGCAGCCCACGTATGACCGCACCCTGCTGCTGCTCCAGCAGTTGGGAGCGGAGCTGGTCCCGGTCCCGCTTGAGGCCGACGGGATCGCCATCGGCGCGCTCGAAGCCGCACTGGCCGAGGGGCCGATCAAGTTCGCCCACATCATCCCCAACGCCCACAACCCGGCCGGCTGCACGCTCTCGATCGCGAAGCGCCAGCGGCTGGTCGAGCTTGCTGCCGAGCACGATTTCTGGATCTTCGAGGACGACCCCTATCGCGAGCTGCCGTTCGAGGGCGAGCCGCTGACGACGATGCTCGACCTGGACGTCGCCGGCCGCGTCTTCCACGCCTCTTCGTTCTCGAAGACGGTCAGCCCCGGTGTCCGCGTCGGCTACCTGATCGGTCCGGAGAACGAGATCGCGAAGCTCGCCAAACGCGCCAACGAGCTCTACATCTCACCGAACATGCTGGCCGAGTCGATCGTGCTCGAGCTCTGTCGCTCCGGCGAGCTCGATCGCAACATCGAGTTCGTCAAAGGCGAGCTGAAGGCGCGCTGCGACGCGCTCGTCGCCGCCCTGGGCGAGCAGATCCCCGAGGCCGAGTTCGTCGTCCCCGAGGGCGGATATTTCCTCTGGCTCGACCTCGCCGAGGGCACCGACACGGTGGCGCTGCTGGCTGAGGCGAAGTCCGACGGCGTCACCTTCGTCGCCGGCCCCGACTTCATGATCGAGGGCGGCGCCAACAGCCTCCGCCTCTCCTTCGCGCCGGTCCCGGCCGACCAGATGGCCGAGGGCGTCGGCCGCATCGCGACGGCGCTCGATCGTTTGCGCGCCGCTTCCCCCGCCTAGGTCATTCGACCGTAATCGTTCCCTTCATAAAGGGGTGGAAGGCGCAGTAGTAGGCGTACGTTCCGGGCTTGTCGAGCGTCACCGTCCCGGTCTTGCCTTTTTCGATCGAGCCGGTTTCGAACGCCCCCGACTCTTTCGAGGTGGCGGTGTGGGGAGTCGAGTCCTCGTTGGTGAACTCGACGGTGGTCCCGGCCGGGACCGTCAGCTGCGCCGGTTCATAGGTGAAGTCGGCGATCGCCACCGCCTGCGGTCCCGAAGCTGACGTGGTGGCGGGGCTGGGGGGCGACCCCGAGGGGGTGGAGTCGGTGTCGCCCCCGCCTCCGCATCCAGTGATGACCAGTGCCGCCATGACCAGCGTGATGACGGTGGGTCTCATGTCAACAGATACGGCTCCGTGCCTGAAGTGGATCAATTGTGATCCGCCGGTTCGCCGCCTCCCGTAGGGGACCGACAGATGGCAAACGAGCGAGGAGGCGTGGAGATGCCCAAGAGCACCCAAGCAGGAGTTTCGAGGCGCAGGTTCATGGCCGTCGGCGGTGGTTCGGCCGCTCTGGCTGCCTTCCTCGCCGCCTGCGGCGACGACAGCGGCACGACCACGACGACGAGCTCGATGCCGGCCAAGTCCAGCGGCCAGACGTCGGAAACCGAACAGTTCGGCGAGGGCGACATCGGCATCCTCAACTACGCACTCACCCTCGAGTACCTGGAGACCGCGTTCTATGCCGACGTCGTCAAGAGCGGCCTGTTCAAGGGCAAAGACCTGGCCGTGATCAAGAAGTTCGGCGAAGAGGAGGCCGAACACGTCGACGCTCTCACCGCTGCCGTTAAGCAGCTCGGCGGCAAGCCGGCGCCGGAACCGAAAGCCGAATTCCCGCTCGAAGACGCGAAGTCGGTGACTGAACTGGCGGCGACGGTCGAGAACCTCGGCGCCGCTGCCTACCTCGGCCAGGCCGCCAACATCGAGAGCCCGGAAGTGCTGGCGTCGGCGCTGGCGATCCACAGCGTCGAGGGTCGGCACGCGGCGGTGCTCAACACCGTGCTCGGCAAATCGATCACGCCGGACGGGGCGTTCGCCAAGCCGGCCGACGCCATGACCGTCCTCAAATCCGTCGAACCCTTCATCGTCGGCTGACGCGGCGAGAGCGAAAAGGAGAACGCCATGAGTGACCATGAAATCGCCCATCCGGAGCTCGCCGAAGTTACGGTAATCGACGACAGCGAAGACCTCTCGCGCAGCGAGGTGATCCTCAAGGGAGCGCTGGCCACCGGCGCGATCTACGGCACGCTGATGGTCGGTCCCTACGTTCGCAAGGCGCTGGCGATGTCCGGCGGCGGCGACGTCGAAATCGTCAACTTCGCCCTCACCCTCGAGTACCTCGAGTCGGCGTTCTACGCGGAAGCGAAGAAGCGCGCCGGGGCGAAGGGCGAACTGATGAAGCTGATCAACCTGCTCGCCGACGACGAGCGCCAGCATGTCGAAGCGCTGACCGCGACGGTCAAGCAGCTGGGCGGCAAGCCGGTCGCCGAGCCGAAGTTCGAATTCCCCTACAACGACACGGCGAGCTTCCTGAAGCTGGCGCAAACCTTCGAGGACACCGGCGTCAGCGCTTACAACGGCGCCGGCCCCATGATCAAGTCGAAGGAAGTGCTGGGTGCCGCCGGTTCGATCGTCCAGGTCGAGGCCCGGCACGCGGCGGCGATCCGGCTGCAGAACTCCGAAGAACCGGCGCCGGACGCCTTCGATCCCTCGCTCGACGAAGCCCAGGTGCTGAAGGCGGTCGAACCCTTCATCGCCTGAAGCGACGGAGGCGAGCGCGAAGATGGGGTGAGATGGCGGTCAAGCGAGAGAAAGCCGAGCGGCTGGCCGACGAGGAGCTGATGCCGCTGATCGGGGCCAAGGACCCGGAGGCGTTTGCGGTCTTCTACGACCGCCATGGCGGCGTCGCCTACTCGCTTGCCTACCGGATCGTCGGCGACCCCGGCGCCGCCGAAGACGTCACCCAGGAGGCCTTCATCTCGGTCTGGCGCAGCGGCGCCCGCTTCGACCGCGCCCGTGGCAGCGTTCGCTCCTGGATGCTCAGCATCGTCCGCAACCGGGCGATCGACTCGCTGCGGGCCGGCGCCGCCAGCAAAGCGCCGAAGCTGACCTTCGATGACGACGCGGTGCTGGAGCAGCGGCCGGCCGAGGAGCTGACCGAGGAGGAAGCGATGCGGCACGAGACCGCGGACGAGGTCCGCGGCGCCCTCGGCCTGCTCCCCGGCGACCAGTCGAAAGTGATCGAGCTCGCCTACTACGGCGGCTTCAGCCAGTCGGAGATCGCGGAGATGTTGGGCGTCCCGCTCGGGACCGTGAAGGGAAGGATGCGCCTGGGAATGGAAAAGATCCGCGGCGAGATTGCAGAGGGACTGGCATGAGCGAGCACGATCGCTGGAGCGAGGACCTCGCCGCCTACGCACTCGGGGCGCTGGATCCCGAGCGCGCGGCCGAGCTGGAGCGCCACGCCGAGAGCTGCGAACGCTGCCGCTCGGAGATCCGCTGGCTGATGCCGGCGGTCGACGCCTTGGCCGAAGCCGTGCCGCGGCAGGCGCCGCCGCCGGCGCTGCGCCAGCGGCTGATGGCCGAGGTCCGGGCCGACGCCCGCGCGGCAGGGGTCGAGACCGCGTCGGGCGGCCTGCGCGAGCGCCTGGCCGGCATCCGGATCGGCTCACTCACCTGGAAACCGCTCGCCGGGCTCGCCGCGGTGGTCCTCGTCGTCGCCGCGATCGCGGGCTACGAGGTGGGCAACGGCGGGGGTGGGGGCGGCAACGCCAGCACCTATGCCTCGCCGCCGTCATCGCCGATCGCGGCCCATGTCGTCAGCGCCGACGGCTCCGGCGAGATCCACCTCGCCGACGTCAAGCCGCTGCCCGAGAACCGCGTGCTCGAGGCCTGGGTGCGCCGCGACGGCGAAGTCGAAGCGGTCAAGGCCCTGTTCGTCCCCGACCGCGAAGGCAACGCCTCGACGATGCTCGGCAGCATGCGCGGCGTCGACTTGGTGATGGTCACCACCGAGCCCGCCGGCGGCAGCAAGTCGCCGACCGGCGCCCCGATCGCCGAAGTCCCGATTGAGCAGTAAGACCTGGTCGGCGTACCGGCCTGCGCTTGCCGGCGCCTCGGTCCGAAGCTAGCCTCGGGGTCGATGCGGGAGACTTACGAATCCGGAGGCGCGAGCGGCGATTTCACCGAAGGGGCGCTCGACGACCTTGGGACCGCGATCGCCGAAGCCGAAAGCGGCGACGTGCTCGGCAGCCGCGTCTCCGGGGTCTGCGTCGGCTGACGGCCCGCAGGGCTAGCGGCCGTAGCGGTCGCTGCTGAGCACGAGCTGCTCGGGGATCGCCGCGCGCGGCGGCGGCGCCGGGTTGGCGCGGACCGAGACGGTCTCGGCGACGCTGCGGCTGACCTCGTGTTTGCCGTCGGCGGAGTCGATCGTGACCGAGTCCTCGTCGGAGCTGGAGACCTTGCCTTCCAGGCCGGGTTCGAGCCCGGCGCCTCGCAGGTAGTGGAGCAGCTCCTCGGCCTCGTTCTCGAAGCGCAGGACGGTGACGTCGGCGCCGACCTCGACGTCGGCCAGCAGTGAGCCCTGCTCGCGGATGCCCTCGACGATCGGGTGGCCGTGGGGGCAGGTGGTCGCGTCGCCGATCGCGAGCCGCATTTTCTCTTCCAGCACTGGCGACATCGCGTGCTCGATCCGCTCCGCCTCCTCGTGCACCTCGTCCCAGGGGATGCCGAGGACGTCGGTGAGGAAGCGCTCGATCATCCGGTGGCGGCGAACGATGAAGCTCGCGTGCTCGCGGCCCGACTCGGTGAAGGAGAGCGATTTGTTCGGGTTGCGCTCGACGTACCCATCCTCGACCAGGCGGCCGACCATCTCGTGCACGGTCGGCGGCGAGAGCTGCATCGCGCGGGCGATGTTGGCGCCGGTCATCGGCAACCCTGCCTCCTCGATCCAGAACATGATCTCGAGGTACTCCTGCTCGGCGACGGTTGCCTGGTCCGAGGACAAAGCGCTGCTCCTTTTCGGGCTGGAAATCGGTTCCGGCCGATACTAGATGAGCGAGGCTTCGGTCCCAACTCGCCGTCCGGCCGCCGCGCGCTGGTCTTTAGAATACGCAAACGTTCTTGTGTAACAGCCAGGGCGAGCTATCCCATTCCTTTGGCAACTCGAGGAAGGGAAGAATCATGATTCGCGATCTGAAGCTGCTCGGCCTGACGCTCCTTGCCCTGCTTGCGCTTTGCGGCGTGGCTGCGCAGGGAGCGGCGGCGGAACTCATACCCCAAAGCTTCACCTCCGCGGTCGAACCGACCGAACTCACAGGATCCGGTGGAGTACATGAATGGATACTCGGAGGAGAAGGCCCGACGGTGCTCAAATGCTCAAAATCAACTCTCACCGGGTTTCTGGCAACTAAAAGCGCGGACGAACTCAACCTGACGCCGTCATTCAGTGGATGCAAAATCGGCGCGACCTCTCTCTTGTTCAAAAACAATGGCTGCAAAACAGCGTTCGACAGTGACACATCCGACAACGCCAACACAGGATTGGCAGAGGACGGAGTGGTCAGCCTCAACTGCGGCCATTCCGGCAGCCTGACATTCGAAACCGAAGGAGAAGGATCCGACAGCGTCACGATTCACTTTTTCGACACACACCCCGCGGAAGTCCCGGTCAACCAGGAACTGCACGGTGCGACGTACTCTCTTGGCGGTGGGCTAGAAGAACCCAAAGACCTCTCCATCAAAGCGCACGTATTCGGGCTCAAGTTCGTGTGCACAGGAAAATGTGGGCGCTTCGGCCTCGAAATAGGCACAGGCGAAGGCGGCACAACACTTGGCACCTTCACAGTCAAGGGGTATTCGGACGCAGCTCACACGAAACAGGTCAGTCTCGGGCTCTCGAGCCCCTAAAGCTCAGCGCCGATCCATCAGCGTGGTGACGACGGCTTCGTAGAAGCCGTCGCCCATGCTGCCCTCGGTGACGGTGACGTTGTCCCAGCTCGGCAGGTACGCACGGAGGCCGGGGTCGCGCTCGGGGCCGTTGGCGACGACGAAGAAGTGGCCGACCGCGGCCGCCACCTCGAGGTCCTCGACCGAGTCGCCGACGGCGATGCACTCGGCCGGGTCGTAACCGCGGGCGCGGGCGTGGGCGGCGACCGCGTTCGCCTTGCTGACCATGCGCGGGACCAGGTGGTAGGCGTGGGTGGGGCCGTCGATCGCCGCCATCGGGGTCCCGATCGCGCCGTTGTCGAGCAGCCGCAGGTCGTCGTCGCCGTGCTCGCCGAGCAGCGCGTTGGCCTCGTCGACGTCGACTTTGCCGCGGAAGAGGTGGGAGAGGACGCGGCCGTGGTGCCAGGGCGAGTGGTACTCGAGCCGCTCCGGAAAGTGGTCGAACAGCAGCTTCGGGATGCCGCGGTCCTCGATCTGCTCGTAGATGGTGCCGCTTTCGTCGGGCTGCATTTCGCCGGTCAGCAGCGTCGTCTCGCGTTCGATCGCGTAGGCGCAGCCGGCCTCGTAGATGTAGGAGGTCTGGCCCATCAGCCGCGCCGCCTCCTGGACCTGCGGCTCGCGGCGGCCGGACATGATCACGACCTCGGCCCCGGCCCGGGCGCAGGCCTCCAGCGCCCGCGCCTGCGACATCGAGAAGTTCCCCTCGGGGCTGCCGAAGAGCACGCCACCTGGCCCGAGCAGGGTTCCGTCGAGGTCCGTGTAGACGCAGCGAAGTGGCATCGGCCCGGTCGCTACGGTAGCGACCATGAGTTGGCGGCTGACCGACAGGACCTTGGATCTGGTGCACCCGATCGGTGCCGGGATCGTCAACGTCACCGTCGACTCGATGTTCGAGGGCGCCCGCAGCGGCACTCCAGAGCAGGCGATCGTCGACGGTTTGGCCCTGGTCGAGGCCGGCTTCGAGATGCTCGACGTCGGCGCTGTCGCCGCCAAAGCGGGGCCGCCGGTGCCTGACGCGGAGGAGGCGGCGGCGCTGGTGCCGGCGATCGCAGGACTTGTCGGCGCAGGCGTGCCGGTCTCCGCCGACACCTTCTCGGCCGCGGTCGCGCGGGAGGCGCTGGCGGCCGGGGCACAGGTCGTCAACGACATCTCCGGTGGCGGCGAGGAGATGTTCGCGCTGGTCGCCGAATCCGGCTGCGGCTATGTCCTCACCCACATCGAGGGGCCACCTCGGGTCGACCGGCCCTGGCGCGACTACGGCGACGTCGTCGGCCACCTCAAGGCCTGGTTCGAGGGGCGAGTCGAGCTCGCCCGCGAGCTTGGCGTCGCCGAGGAGCAGATCGCGATCGACCCCGGACTCGACTTCGACCTCAGCCCCGAGCAGGATCTGGAGATCCTGCGGCGACTCGGCGAGCTGCGAGAGATGGGGATGACGCTCTACGTCTCGCTCTCGCGCAAGGACTTCATCGGCTCGATCTTGGCCGGGTCCTGGGATGCGCGGCTGCCGGCCAGCGAGCGCGAGTGGGGGACGGTGGCGGCGGTGGCGCTGGCGGTGCGCGAGGGCGCCGACGTCCTCCGCATCCACGACCGCAGCTCGCTGCAGGGGATGCACGTTGCGGCCGAAATCGCGGGGCCAGCCGGCGGCGCGCCAGCGCCGGCGAGTGATGCAGGGAGCCGGACCTGATGGCGCGCGGTGGAAGCTTGCTTGCCTCGGAGTGGGCCGTTGCGATCGACCCCGCACGGCGCGACGGGCGGATCGTCGCCGAGAGCGCCGAGCCGGAGCGACGGGCGCGACCGGTCTCGCTGCCCGAGGGGCTCGACCCCGGCTTCGCGGCGGCGCTGCGGCGCGGTGGCATCGAGTCGCTCTACTCACACCAGCTGGCGGCGCTCGAAGCGGCGGCGCACTCGGACCTGGTGATCACCAGCGGCACCGCCTCCGGCAAGAGCCTCGCCTTCAACCTGCCGGTGCTCGACGGCATCGCCCGCGACGACAAGCGGCGGGCGCTCTACCTCTACCCGACCAAGGCCCTGGCCCAGGACCAGGCGCGGAAGCTGGCGCAGCTGCGCCCGCCCGGCCTGCGCGAGGCGATCTACGACGGCGACACCCCGCGCGAGGAGCGGCCGGCGATCCGCCGCCGCAACAACCTCGTCCTCACCAACCCGGACATGCTCCACGTCGGCGTCCTCCCCAACCACAAGAGCTGGGGGGACTTCCTCGCCAACCTCGGTTGGGTGGTGGTCGACGAGGCCCACACCTACCGCGGCGTCTTCGGCTCCCACGTCGCCAACGTGCTGCGGCGCCTGCGGCGCCTGGCCCGCGCTTACGGCTCCGAGCCGCGCTTCCTGCTCGCCTCGGCGACGATCGCCAACCCGGTCGAGCTGGCCGAGCGCCTGGTCGGGACCGAGTTCGAGCTGATCGACGACGACGGCGCGCCGCGGGCCGGGCGCGAGGTGGCGATGTGGAACCCGCCGCTGATCGACAAGGCGACCGGGACCCGCCGCTCGGCGCTCTCGGAGGCGGCCGACCTGCTGGCGGAGCTGGTCACTCACGACGTGCGGACGATCTGCTTCCTCAAATCGCGCCGCGGGATCGAGCTGATCCAGCGCTTCGCCCGCGAAAACCTGGAGCGACGGGGAAAGCCGGAGCTGGCGGCGCGGATCGCTCCCTACCGCGGCGGCTACACGCCGCAGCAGCGCCGCGAGATCGAGGACCGGCTCAGCCGCGGCGACCTGCTGGCGGTGGTTGCGACCGATGCCCTGGAGCTGGGGATCGACGTCGGTGAGCTCGACGCCGCGATCTGCGTCACCTTCCCGGGCACGGTGGCGAGCCTGCGCCAGATGTGGGGCCGGGCCGGCCGCCGCCGCCGCGGGCTTGCCGTCTACGTCGCCGGCCAGGACGCGCTCGACCAGTTCTTCTGCCGCCACCCGGAGGAGTTCCTCGAGCGCCCGGTCGAGGCGGCGATCCTCGACCACGGCAACGAGCAGATCGCCGCCCGCCACCTGATCGCGGCCGCCTACGAGCTGCCGCTGACCGACGAGGACGACGAGGTCTTCGGCGAGGGCTGGCGCGAGCGGGCGGAGCGACTGGTCGAAGCCGGTGAGCTGCGCGGCAGCGCCGGCAAGCTGCTGCCCCGGCGCAGCGAGTTCGTCGCCGCCCGGATCGCTCTGCGCTCGGCCTCGGCTGACTCGATCGCGGTGATCGAGCGCGACTCGGGCGAGATGCTGGGCCTGGTCGAGGCCGAACGCGCCTTCACCACGGTGCATCCCGGCGCCGTCTACCTCCACCTCGGCCGCTCCTACGAGGTCGAGCGGCTCGACATCCGCGAGCGTCGGGCGATCGTCTCCGCCTTCGACGGCGACTGGTACACGCGGCCGAAAAAAGAGACCGAGATCTACATCGAACGCACCCACGAGCAGCGCCGGGTGGCGGGGGTCGAGCTCAACTTCGGCGAGGTCTCGGTGACCGAGCAGGTGATCGCCTTCCAGCGCGTCTCGATCTCCGACCAGGAGCCGATCGACATCGTCGCGCTGGAGCTGCCCGAGCAGAGCTTCGTCACCCAGGCGCTCTGGGACGTGCTGCCCGACCGGCTCAGCGCGGCGCTGCCGCCCGATGTCCTGCTCGGTGCCCTGCACGCGACCGAGCACGGTCAGATCGCGGTGCTGCCGCTGATCGCGATGTGCGACCGCTGGGACATCGGCGGCCTCTCGACCAACGTCCATTTCCAGACCGGCCGCTCGACGATCTTCATCTACGACGGCCACCCCGGCGGGGTCGGGATCACCAAGCGCGGCTACGAGCAGTTCGAGCGCCTGCTCGACGACGCCGAGCGGTTGATCGCCGAGTGCCCGTGCGAGTCGGGGTGCCCCTCGTGCGTGCAGAGTCCGAAGTGCGGGAACCTCAACGAACCTCTCCACAAGGCTGGGGCGCTGGAGTTGATGCGGCTCATGAAGGGAGCGGTGTGAAGGGATCGGGTGGGCCTCGCCGTCGCGAACTGCAGGGAGGCTCCGTCGAGGCCCACCCGATCCCTTCCGAGCGCAGACGTCAAGTTGCCGTGATCGGGTCCAGTGGCGCCGAGCTGAACTCGGAGCTGGGGCGGCTGGCTGCGGAGGTTGGACGGCGACTCGGAGAGGCTGGCGTGACGGTCGTCTGCGGCGCGGGGCGTGGCGTGATGGAAGCTGCTGCCAAGGGTGCTGCCGAGGTCGGCGGTCGGGTGATCGGGATCGTCCAGGGGGAGTCGACCGCCGATGCCAACCCCTTCTGCAGCGAGGTCGTCGCCAGCGGGATCGGCCACGCCCGGAACCTGTCGGTGGTTGCCTCGGGCGAGGTCGTGATCGCGGTCGGCGGCGAGTGGGGGACGCTCTCGGAGATTGGTCTGGCGCGGACTATCGGCCGGACGGTGGTGGCCCTGCGCAGTTGGGAGCTGAACGGCTACGAGCGCATGCAAGGCGCCCCCGGCGTCGTCCCGGCCGAGACCGCCGAGCAGGCCGTCGCGCTAGCTCTCGAATAGGCGGGCCATGATCAGCGCCGAACGCAGGGAGCCGTCTTCGCGGCGGTAATGGTCGCGGCGCAGGCCCTCCCGCTCGAAGCCGGCCGATTCGTAGAGGCCGATTGCTGCGGTGTTGTCGTCGAAGACCTCCAGTTCGAGCTTGTGCACGTCCGGCGGTCGCGCCGCCAGCTCCTCGACCGTCGCCGACGTCTGCGTCGCGATCCACCGTCCTTCGTCGGCAACCACCTTCATCCCCCTGGCCATGTCGCCCAGATCGGCCATTGTTGCTCTGCGGACCTCCATTGCCGCAGAATAGGAGCGATGCACGAAGCCTCGATCCGCGACGAGTTCACGCACCAAACCGAGACCTTCGCGCGGCCCCGGCGATGCTCTCGGCCGAGGCGCTGGGGACGATCGTCGACCTGACCCCGGCACTGATCGAGAAGGCGCGCCAGGAGGCGGCGAGCGAAGGGCTCAACAACACCGAGTTCTCGCTCGGCGACGCGACCGCCGTGGACTTCGACGACGCCAGCTTCGACCGGGTGATGACTCGCTTCAGCCTCCACCACATCCCGGCGCGGCGGAGCTGATCGACCGCTTGCTCGACGAGGCGCCCGAGAGCGCCGAGCGCTTCCGGGTCCTGGGCGAGGTCGACGAGCGCCGCTTGGCGCTGGAGATCGCCCTGATCCGCTGGCGCCGCCCGTAGCCCGATGGTCATTTTTTGGCCCCTATAGGGACCAAATGTCGCCAGCGCGGTCAGCTGGGCCAGAGCTGGAGCAGGGCGAGGATCGCGAAGGCGTGCGACCAGGCGAGCGGCGTCGTCGAGCGGGGGACGCCGGTCTCGGCATCGACCCGCTCGGGCAGAGCGCCGGCCGGGGTGGCGGCGCGGTGCAGGTCGGCGAGCAGGCGTAGTGCCTGGCTGCGGTCGTCGAGCGACGCGAGGGCCCAGGCGGTCCAGGCGGTGGGGGCGGTCCAGGGATCGACACCGCCACGCCATCCTTCGCCGGGGGTGATCCCGTAGGGCGTCTGCTCGGCGGCGAGGTTCAGCAAGGTGGGGCGCACCGCGGGGAAGAGGGGCGGCCGCGGGAACGGCTGCACGGCCCAGCCCGCGGCCGAATCAAGCCCGGAGCTCGGGTCTCCGGCGCGCCGCACCAGCCCGCGAGGCGTCTCGAAGGGCCGCAGGTCCCCACCGCTGGCGATCGCGTTGCCGAGGAAGTCCCCGGCGGCGCCCTCCTGGTAATCGGGCCGGTCGCGCCCGGTCCCGGCCAGCGGGGCGTAGTCCTCCCAGCCCCCCTCGAGGCCAGAGCCTTCCGCCGCAACGGCGACCCAGCCTGCGGCGTCCCCCTGCTGGCCTCGTCCCGGCACCGGCGATCCATCGTCTGCGAACCGCGCAGCGGCACCGAGGTCAAGGGTGCGCAGGAAGCGTGCGACTCGTTGCCCCTCGGCGCGGTACCCCGCTGCGGTATAGGCCAGCGCCGCGGTCGCAGCATCTCGCGGCCAGACGTAGGCCCAGCCGTCGCGAACGCCGGCGGCGACGGCATCGGTGCGGCGGTCGGTGAGGGCGTGGAGGACCAGCAGCGAGCGCGAGTACATTTGCCGCGCCCAGGCCGGGGCGGAGTCGCCGAGCGGCAACGCCCGTGTGAGCCAGCTGCGGTCACCCACGGCCGCGGACCGAATCGTCCTCGCGACTGCGTCGCGAACCTTCCCCGCTGCGGCGCCGG
>DATKIA010000065.1:0-3846 GCA_035509895.1 Solirubrobacterales bacterium | reverse complement strand
GATTGCGAGTTGAGGATCGCGAGCTCGATAGGCAAGGATCGTGGCACCGACATGCATCGGACGTACGAAGCGGCGCTCGACTACGCCGTCGAGTCCCGGCAGACTCTTCCATGGCGGCTTCTCGTTAGCCGAACGGGCGCTGCGCACGCGGACCCGCCCGGACGTGACGCCGATCGGACCGCCCTCCACCTCCTCTACGGTGACGAGCATCCGCGGCACGAGACTCGCTCCCTGCTGGAAGAGCGCCCGGTAGGGCGACTCGTGGGTATCTGAGGCGGCGATAACGGCACGCCCCGCAGAGGCAAGCTGACGCGACGCATCGCCCCAGCTGAGTTGCTGGCTCGACAACCGGCCGGTCCACTCAATCGCGGAGGCCGGAAGCGCTCGGGCGCTTCTAGCCTTCGTGCCAGAGACCACGCAGGATGCGTTGGCAAACAGCGGCGGCTTCACTTTGGAGAGATCCTCGGGGGCTCTGAACTGCGCCCGCGCCCCGCATTCCCCAGGTTGCCAGTCGCCGCTGCGAAAACCCCGGTATTGGCGTCGGCTCAGGACACCGTGGGGCATCACGAACGCAAAGGAACCGCCCTCTTTTAGGTACTGCTCGACACTGCGGGCAGCGAAGAGATCTGAGAGATCCTGGTTAGTGGCGACCTTTCCGCCCGCCCAGAGCCCCCGCTGCTTTGCCAACGACTGGTAGGTGCGCTGCAGATTGCGCGGCATCGAGCGGTAGGAGAGCCACGGTGGATTGCCGATCAACAGGTCAACCTGGCCCTCAGGGCGCATAAAGGAGAGCGGCCGCATGAGATTCCGGATGTAATAGGACCAGACGTGGTCGCGGCCGGAGTCGTGGAGTCGACAGAGCTTCTTGAAGGCAATCTCAACCGCTTGGCGATCCTCGTCGCCCGTCACCTTGTGGCGATTGAGAAGCCCTCTGATCGACGGTGGTTTGGTCTTCGGTTTTCGCTTAGCCGCTTTGTTAGCCAGCTCTGCCACCAGCCGATCAAAGCGTTGAGGCTCATCAATGACTCCCTCGGGGAAATGCAGTTTGGACTCATCCTCGATCATCTCCAGCGGATCCGTGGTCCTAACGGTTATGCCGTCTTCGCTTCGTAGGGTGTCCTCCTGCTCCCAGCGGACAGAGTCGCCGAGAAAGACGGGTACCGTGAGCTCATCGCGATCAGCAAGTCGGTCAGGGGTCAGGGCGAGCAGATACGTGACGCGCGCGAGCGTGACCGCTACAGGGTGCAAATCCATTCCCTGGATCTGGGAGACGACATGGGCGACGGCCGCGTGATTGTCCATCCCCGCCGAATCGCAGCTCTGGAGAGCTCGTCGCACGGCCCAGAACAAGAACGTACCCGAGCCACAAGCCGGATCGAGAACGCGTTGATTCATCGGATCCTGGAAGTTCTCCGCCACCATTTTCTCCGCCAACCAGTCGGGCGTGTAGTACTCGCCGAGGCGCCGCCGCGTATCCGCGTCAATCACCGACTCATATAGGGCCTTCAGCACGTCGTGCTCAACGTTTCGCCAAGCGAACAGCGACAGCCTACGCGCGATCGCGGCAATCACCGGCTGGCCTTGGGAGATGGTGGCTGGCCAGTCGAAGAAGTCCGCCTCGACGACGCCGTGCAGACCCGACATCGCGAACTGCTGGCCCTCGAGCAGGGCGCGGACATCGGTGGAAGCGGGATCGGTGGGCAGCCCCATGACCTCGTGGGCGATGAGCTCAGCGGTGAGCACGAGATAGGTGTGCGTGACAAACAACTCATCGCTGTCCTCGAACCCTGCGCCGAGCGCCGAGAGGAGCAGTCGCGCCCAGAGTTCTCGCTTGACCTGCACCTCCGGGTTGCCGCGACAGGCCGCATAGAGCGCCCGCAGGTCGGCGAGGTCCAGCTGCGCAGCCGGCGAATCCGCCCCCAAGCGCTGGACAATCTCGCGCGGCGTCGGGGCGATTTCCTTTCTCGTCGCCAAGATCGTCTCGAGCCAGGCCACAAGTCGCTCGCCGTCGCGCCTGTCGCGCATGCGAATGCGATTGACCTCGACGAGTTCCCCTCCGGGCTGTAGGTGATAGAGAATCCAGGTCTGACCGTCGGTGAGAACGCCGACGTGGCGCCGACTGAGCTCTTCGGTGCGGTGCCGTACGTAGGTGCCTAGTTGCTCCACCGCATCGTCCAGGGCACGGCCCGGACGCACGCTCTTCTTTACCTCGAACACGGTGGATCCGGCCTCCACGTCAATCCTCCGCCCGCCCCCCGCAGGAGCCTCGAGGAAGACCTCAAGATCTCCCTCAATCAGCTCCAACGATCCCGCCAGCAGGAGCAGGGCGCGTACGTCTGCCTGGATGTCTGCCTCAGTGCGGCCCTTGGCGCCCGTGGACAGCCGTGCAGCAATGTCGTTGAGCGCTACCACGCGAGTACCGTAACGGCAATCAGAAGAGATCCTGCAGTTCTGCATGCACCCTGTCGCCGCCCTCCTCACCCTTGCGTGATGGGGGCCCTGGACCCACCAGCTCGAGGGTTATCTCGTGATCAACAAGCCGCGGCCGACCGCGACGGTCAATGGATAGCCACCGCGGAACGCGGACGTCAATTTCGCGTATCCCCCTACACCCCACCGTCAGCTTCGCGGACCTCGGCGATCAGCTCGTCGGCCACTGCCTGCCAATCCTCGCGAGTGGCGGCGGTGAGGATCTCGGTGATGTAGGTGGGCAGGCTCTCGGCTACGACTGAGGGGTGGTGACGACCGGCGACTACATGATCGAAGAGCAGGTCGTTGACCGGATCGACAACCGCGTCATCCTCGAGCGCCCGCTTCAGAAATGCGCGAAGCAGAACAACATCGATCCGGTTGCCACGGCCGGTGACTCGCTCCCGGCGTACGATCGCGGCCGGCTGCCGCCCTGCCCTTCTCCGCCGCCGCCATCGCTGCAGCGTTTGGCGGAGTCGGGCGATCACTTCGGCCGCCTTTCCGGGGTCGGTTCAGGGTCCACTGCAGGAACCGCCCAATTCCGCGTCGGGTCAAGCCAAGCCGGAGCCCAGCAAGAGAAGACGTAGCGGGCCAACGGGCACTTATAGGCGTGGTGGCGCAGCGCGTAGTGCCAGTGACCAAGGAGCCATATCGAGCCCCCGGCTCCGGCGAGCGCCGCCGCACCCGTCCCCGGGTCGAGGGCAAGGTTGGCTACACCGACGAAGAGGAGCAGCAGGCCGCCGACGCGCGCGACAAGGCCTCCGAGCATCCAGAGGGCGAGCAGGCCGACGAGAAGACCGCTGGCGATCTCAACCAAAATCATGCGGCCACCGCCAGTCTGTCCTCGCCGACCTTGTGCTCCGCCGCCGGGGCTCGCCGGTCCTGCTGCTCCTCGCGGCGCGCCTTCGCCCGGCCCCGCTCGGTCAGCTCCCATTCGTTCGTACAGCCCGTCGCGCTGGTCGCTGCTGATGGTGATCGTGGTGGCGGGCATGGCGCCCCTCCTCTCGGTAGGGCACCGAAGCCGGTCCCGATGCCGCCCTGTGAGGGCAACGGCGAGTACCGTTCTTCTTGCATCGAAGTCTTCGGCTTCGGTGCCGGCCCCGGGGCGTTCCACCGCCGCCGGGGCACTTTGCTTATGTCGGCGCGGCGACCGTAGCTCCGCCTCTGGCGCAAAGCGAGGCGGAATCGAGCGGAATCGCCGTCAATCGCCGCGCATCGGGGTCATTTTGGGCACTAGTGCCCAAAATGGAGGCGATAGGAGGGGATGGTTCCATTTCCCCGTTGCGCCCCCAGAAACGACGAAATCCCGCCCTAGAGCGAGATCTCGTGCGAAGCGGCTGATGGGATTCGAACCCACGACCTTCTGCATGGCAAGCA
>DATKIA010000064.1:0-3259 GCA_035509895.1 Solirubrobacterales bacterium | reverse complement strand
CCCCCCCCCACCGCCGGTGGATTGGCTGGGCGAGACGGGCGAGGCTTCGGTTGGGCTCACTGGGACCGATTCGGGGTTGATGCCGCCGAAGTTGCTCGAGCTTGACTGGGACGGGGAGGTTGGCGTTGGTTCCCGTTTCGGTGGCGTGATCGGGAAGTACTTGCCGGCGGCGGCGACCAGGGCCTCGCCGGTGACCCAGACCGGGGTCTGGTCGCTCGACTTCGAGTAGCGGTAGTGGCCGTCCTCGGCCTGGCGGGCGGTCAGGTATTCGGGGGCGCTGGCGCCGCCGCGGCGGAAGGAGTCGGGGTTGCCGCCGGCGACGAGGATTCCCTGGATCGACCAGGCGGTCGACTGCGAGTTGACTTCGCCATTGCCGCCGAGCGGAAAGCCGCCACCCTTGCGCTGGACTTCCCGCAGGTAGGCGAGGCCGTGCTGGGAGGCCTTCGATCCGGGGGACAGCGCCTGCAGCACCGCGCCGGTCGTGTCCGAGGTGCTGGGTGAGCCAGGCAGATCGCCCCAGCCGCCGTCGTCGCCCTGGACTTCGCGCAGCCATTCCAGCGACTTGTCGACGGCGTCGGTTGCGCCGGCGGTGCGCAGCGCGATCACGGCGTAGGCGGTTGAGTTCGGCCAGCCTTCATAAGAGCCGTCCTTGCGGCGCTTGGCGAGGAGCTCGGAGACCAGGTTCTGGCCGCCGAACTCGCGCGGATCGACCCCCGCCCCCTCGAGCGCCAGGATCGTCCGGGCCAGGTCACCGGGGCTCTTGACCTGGCTGAGGCTCGCGCGCAGGTAGTCGACCGGCGTCGTACCGCCGCTGGCGACGTCGAGTGGGTTGTGGCCGGCCGCCTCGAGGCCGAGCATCACCCAGCAGGTGATTTCGGCCCCCGAGTCGTCTCCCGGAGAGGCGCCGAAGCCGCCGTCGGAGTTCTGGTTGGAGATCAGCCAGGTGGCGGCGCGGCTGACCTCGCTCGCCTTCGCCGGCGCCGGGGCTAGAACACCCAACCCGAGTACGAGTACCGCCAGGACCGCGACCCCGCCGCCGCGCAGCCCGGGGGCAAATCGCCCCGGGCCGGTTGGTGCCCCCTCCTCCCTGCGCGCCCATTCGAAGCGCTCACGGAAACGGATCAAC
The DNA here is from genome assembly GCA_035509895.1 of Solirubrobacterales bacterium. Classification (GTDB taxonomy): domain Bacteria; phylum Actinomycetota; class Thermoleophilia; order Solirubrobacterales; family 70-9; genus VAYN01. The sequence continues at coordinate 2,133 of DATKIA010000064.1, read as the reverse complement.
ATCCGCACCATCGCCGGACCGGCGATCAGGGCAAGGACGACGTTGCCGACGAGGTGGGCAACTTCAAACGGGATCGCCCGTCCCTCGTAGACGACGAACTGCCGCCATGACAGGTCCCCTCCGTAGGTCGCCATCAAGGAGAAGTTCAGCAGAGCGCCGTAAAGGACGGCGGCGCCACCGCAAGTGGCGGCCAGGGTGAAACGGCCCGCGTTGCGGACCCCGAGGGCGAGGGCGGCGCCGAGGATCCCGCAAAGTCCCCAGCCCGCCATCTGCCACGGGGTCCACGGTCCCTGCCCGAACCAGAAGTTGGAGACGAGGGCAGTGAGGGCGCCGACCGCGAAACCGGGAGCGCCACCGAGCGCGTAGCCGGCGAAGATGACGATGTCGGTCGTCGGCTTGACGTTGGGGAAGGCGGCGAAGGCGATGCGGCCGGCGATCGCCAGCGCCGCCAGCGCCGCGACCAGGGCGACCACCTGGGACGGCGGCCGCGAGCGCTCATACCAGGCGAACCCGGCGAGGAGGACCCCGGCGAGGATCAGGAAGCTGACCAGTTGCCAGCTCACGGCGACTCCTCGCCCCGCAGCGCGGCCGCGCCCTGCTCGGGGGTGACCACGCCGGGAAGGTCGAGGACGCGGGCGACCTCGGTGGCGAAATACCAGCCGCCGGAGAGGACCTCGGCGGCGGGACCGTCGGCGATGACGACGCCGTCGCCAAGGAGGACGACCCGGGTGGCGAAGGCGGCGGCGAACTCGACGTCGTGGGTGGCGACGACGACGCCGGCGCCGCGGCCGGCGAGGTCGGTGACGAGGTCGACGAGGTCGTCCTTGCGGGCACGGTCCATCCCCCGGGTCGGCTCGTCGAGGGCGACCAGGCCCGGTAGCTCGCCGCCGTCGATCCGGCCGGCGAGGGCAATCGCGAGCGCCAGGCGCTGGCGCTCGCCGCCGGAAAGGTCGCGGGGGTCGGCGTCGACGGCGTGCTCGAGGCCGACAGTTCGCAGCGCCGCCATTCCCGGCTCGCCCGGGAGCTCATCGCCGATGCGCTCGCGGACCAGATAGTCGCTCGGGTTCTGGGTCAGGAGCGCCAGACCCGTCGGAACCTCGAGCTTGCCGGCAACGGTGTCGACGAGGCCGGCGGCGGCCCGCAGCAGGGTGCTCTTGCCGGCGCCGTTGCGGCCCATCAAGGCGACGCGCTCACCGCGCCCGACCGCGAGATCGAGGCCCCGCAGCACGTCGTGGGGCTGTTCGTCGCGCTCGAGCTCGACCCAGACCGCAGTTGCCGAAAAGGCGGATGCGGCCAGGGGCCGAATCTGCCGCCCCTCACCCTTCCCCGGGTGGGGGACAGTGGTGGGCGGAGACCCGGGCGGCACCGACGGCGCCAGCTCGGACGCTTCCAAGGTCCGCCGCGCGGCGCGGACCCCGACCGGGAGCGGTGAGATCCCGGCGAGCGAGAAGAGACGGGCCGCCGGGGTGGTCAGGGCGGGATCCGCTTCCTGGGACCAGGCGAGGAACTCGCCGGGGGCACCGTCGAAGCTCACCATCCCGGCCTCCATTGCGACCACCCGGTCGGCGGCTGCGAGGCAACGCTCGAGCCGGTGTTCGGCCAACAGGACCGCCACCCCCCACTCCTCGTTCAGTCGCCGCAGCAGCCAGATCAGCTCGTCGCCAGCGACCGGGTCGAGCTGCGAAGTGGGCTCGTCGAGCAGCACCAGCCGCGGCCGCGTCACCAACGCCGCCGCCAGCGCCACCCGCTGCAGCTCGCCGCCGGAGAGGGTGTCGACGGTGCGGCCCAATAGGTGCGGGACCGCCAGCGCCAGCGCCACCTCCTCGACCGCGCGGGCACGGTCGGCGGGAGCATCGCCGCGCAGCTCCAGCGGCAGCTCGATCTCCGCCGCAACCGTGGTCGAGACGACCTGGGTCTCGGGGTCCTGGGCGACATAGCCGGCGACCGAGGCCAGCCGGCCGGGCCCGGTGGCGAGGGCGTCGATCCCGGCGACCTCGACCCCGCCTTCGATCTCGCCGCCGTGGAAGTGGGGCACGAGGCCGCAGGCAGCGCGCAGCAGGGTCGTCTTGCCGCAGGCCGAGCGGCCGGCGAGGAGGACGAGCTCACCGGCTCCGACCTCGAGCGAGACGTCGC
>DATKIA010000063.1:0-10216 GCA_035509895.1 Solirubrobacterales bacterium | reverse complement strand
CTCGCCGCAGTTGCAGGGGCAGATCAAGGTCGTCTCTCACTTGGTGGAGGTCTCCTGATGGCTGACACGCCCCGCTCCGAGGAGATCGGTCTCCACAACCTGAAGCCGAAGCCCGGCTCGAAACGGCCGCGCAAGCGGATCGGCCGCGGTGAGGGCAGCGGTCTCGGCAAGACCTCCGGTCGCGGTCACAAGGGCGCGGGCTCACGGTCGGGCGCCAAGCAGAAGGCCAACTACGAAGGTGGCCAGAACCCGATTCATATGCGGATGCGAAAGCTTCGCGGTCCCCACAAAAAGCAGTCGATGCCCTTCGAGAACTTCCGCACCAGGACGCAACCGGTCAATCTTGCCGACCTCGACTCCCGCTTCGATGCCGGCGCCGAGGTGAACCTGGAGACGCTCAAGGAGAAGGGACTGGCCAAGGGCAAGGACCCGGTCAAGGTCCTCGCCCGCGGCGAGATCTCGAAGAAACTCAAGGTCCACGCGCACGCCTTCAGCGCGGCCGCCAAAGAGAAGATCGAGGCGGCCGGCGGTTCCTGTCACACTCTGGAGCCGTAATGCTCAGGACTATTCTCAACGCGTTCAGCGTTGCCGACATTCGCAAGAAGCTTGCGTTCACGGCAGCGATGTTGGCGCTGTACCGCCTCGGTGCCTACATCCCGGCGCCGGGCGTCGACGTTGACGCCGTCAAGGAAATCTCGAACAACTTCGGCGGCTCCAACATCCTCGGCTTCCTCAACCTCTTCTCGGGAGGCAGCCTCTCGCGATTGAGTCTCTTCGCGCTGGGGATCATGCCCTACATCACGGCCTCGATCATCCTCCAGCTGCTGACCGTGGTCGTGCCCTCGCTCGAGCGTCTGCAGAAAGAGGGCGAAGTCGGGCAGCAGAAAATCACCCAGTACACGCGCTACCTGACCGTCGGCCTCGCCTTCGTGCAGTCGCTCGGCTACGTCTTCCTCTTCCGGTCCTTCGGCAACGAAGTCGGGACCAGCGTCCTCGGCAACCTCACCTTCCCGAAGGTGATGCTGATCGTGATCTGTCTGACCGCCGGCTGCACCCTGCTGATGTGGCTGGGCGAGCTCATCACCCAGCGCGGAATCGGCAACGGGATCTCGCTGATGATCTTCGCCTCGATCGCCTCCTCGATCCCGAGCGGGCTGACCAAGTGGTGGGACAACCCCGATCAGGTCTTCGTCGTGATGATGCCCTTCATCGCCCTCGCCGTGATCGTCGCGATCGTCTTCGTCCAGGAGGGCCAGCGCCGGATCCCGGTCCAGTACGCGAAACGCGTGGTCGGGCGCAAAATGACCTCGGGCGGCTCGACCTACCTGCCGCTGCGGGTCAACATGGCCGGCGTCATCCCGGTCATCTTCGCCGCCTCGATCATGGCCTTCCCGCCGACGATCGGGCAGCTCCTCAACACCCCGGCGGCGCTCGACTTCGCCAACTTCTTCAGCCCCAACAGCTGGCCTTACGTGATCGGCGAGATCTTCTTCATCATCGTCTTCACCTACTTCTATACCGCCGTCACCTTCAACCCGGTCGACCAGGCGGACAACCTCAAAAAATACGGCGGCTTCATTCCCGGCGTGCGTCCCGGGCGGCCGACCGCCGAGTACCTCGACCGGATCCTCTCGCGGCTGACCTTCCCCGGCGCCCTCTACCTGGGCGCGGTCGCGGCACTGCCGACGATCCTGATCAGCCAGACCTCGGCCAACTTCTACTTCGGCGGCACCTCGATCCTGATCATCATCGGCGTCGCCCTCGACACCGTGAAGCAGCTCGAGGCGCAGCTGATGATGAGGAACTACGAGGGCTTCCTCAAATAGCCGTCGCGGAATGCGCGGCTTGAAATAGGCTGCGCCGATGCCAGAGCTGAACCTAGTGCTGCTCGGCCCTCCGGGATCCGGCAAGGGAACCCAGGGCGAGCGCCTCAACGAAGACCTGCACCTCCCCTACTACGCGACCGGGGACATCCTCCGCGCCGCGGTTCGCGACGAAACCGAGCTGGGGCGGACGGCGAAGGGCTACATGGACGCCGGGGACCTCGTCCCCGATGAGGTGATCGTCGGCGTCATCGCCGAGGCGCTTGACTCGGCCGAGGCCCGCGACGGCTTCATCCTCGACGGTTTCCCGCGGACGACGCCGCAGGCGGAGGCGCTCGACGCCAAGCTCGAGCAGCTCGGCCGCCAGGTCACCGCGGTGCTGCTGATCGACGTCTCCGACGACGAGGTCGTGCGCCGGCTCGGCGGTCGCCGCACCTGCGCCGCCAACGGCCACGTCTTTCACGTCGATTTCAACCCGCCGCAGCAGGAGGGGGTCTGTGACATCGACGGCTCCGAGCTGATCGTGCGCGACGACGACAAGCCGGACGTGATCCGTAAGCGCCTCGAGACCTACCACGAGAAGACCGAGCCGCTGGTCGACTACTACGACCATCGCAGCGTCCTGCGCCGGATCGCCGGCGAGGCGCCGCCCGACGAGGTCACCGAGGAGCTGCGGCGGACGCTGGCGACGATGCGCCTGGAGAGCGACGAGGCGGTCTAGCCTTGTACCGGATGATCATTCGCAAGACGCCCGATCAGGTCGACCAGATGGCGGCGGCCGGCGACATCCTGGTCCGCTGCATGAAGATGCTCGGCTCCAAGGTGCGCGCCGGGATCACGACCGAGGAACTCGACGCCGCGGCGGAGAAGTTCATCCGCTCGCAGGGAGCGCTGCCCTCGTTCAAGGGCTACCGCGGCTTTCCCGGCTCGATTTGCGCCTCGCCCAACTCGATGGTCGTCCACGGAATCCCGGGCCCCTACGAGCTGAAACGCGGCGACGTGATCTCGATCGACGTCGGCGTCACCAAGGACGGCTGGGTCGCCGACGCCGCGGTCACCTTCCCCGTCGGCCCGATCGACACCGGCGCCAAGCAGCTGCTCGAGGTGACGAAGGCGGCATTGTTCGCCGGGGTTGAGCAGATGCAGCCCGGAAGTCACCTCGGCGATGTTTCCTCGGCGATCCAGCAGTCGGTCGAGGCTGAGGGACTCTCGATCATCCGCACCCTGGTCGGCCACGGCGTCGGCCGCGACATGCATGAGGAGCCGCAGGTGCCGAACTTCGGTGAGCCCGGCCGCGGGCCGGAGCTGGAGGAGGGGATGGTTTTGGCGATCGAGCCGATGGTCAACGCCGGCGGCCCCCTGGTGCGGATGGGCGACGACGGCTGGTCCGTCTACTCCGAGGACGGCTCGCTGGCCGCCCACTTCGAGTTCACCGTTGCGGTGACTCCGGACGGGCCGCGGGTCCTCACCCCCTGGCATCTGGACGATTAGGGATAAGGGTTTGGGGGAGGGCGGCGCCGGCACGAGGTCTACCGCCCCAGCTCTCTCCCTAGCTTCCGAGGGACGGAAGCTGGTGACAGAAGCCCGGGCGGCGCCCGGCTCACGAAAGCTTCTGACCTCGGGATGGCCGGCCGAGCTTCCGTTGGGAGGGGTGGGGTATGCCCTGCCGGCGAACTGTGCGGGAGGAGAGGAGCTCCAGGAGGCGACAGCCTCAGCCTCTCCGGCGACGAGGTGCGAGCCGGGAGGGCATACCCCACCCCTCCACACCAAACCCTGCTTGGCCGGCCAACCTGATCGGATAGAGTCCCTTCGAGCGGTGGGGGCGCCGCCAAACGGGACAAAGGAGAGTTTTGGCTAGTCGAGTCTGCCGGCGTGTTGCGCTGCCCCTGGTTCTGGTGACCTTCGCGATTGCCGGGTTTGCGCAATCGGCCTCCGCTGCCATCCCACAGCCTTACGGCACCAACGACGCCGGTGGCTTCCGCAACGTCCTGCCCCCGGGGGAGAACGGGCTCGCGACCTTCCAGCAGATCCTCGAATACCGCGGCACCGGGAAGACGATCCCGCCGCACTTCGCCGATCAGCAGCCGCTCTACGAAAACCTCGTCTACGGATCGCCGCGGCTGACCGAAGCGGAAATTCCGCTCTACTACAAGGACGCCACCTTCGGAGTGCCTGCCGGGGAAGTCGAATCGACGATCGAACCGAGGCCGGGCGTGACGATCGTCCGCGACAAAGCCTTCGGCATCCCCCACGTCTACGGCGATACCCGCGCCGACACGATGTTCGGTGCCGGCTACGTCGGCGCCGCCGACCGCCTCTTCCTGATGGACGTGCTGCGCCACACCGGCCGCGCCGAACTCGCCTCCTTCCTCGGCGGCAGCAACGCCGAAGCCGACGCCGGCCAGTGGAGCTTCGCTCCCTACACCGAAGCCGATCTCGAAAAACAGATCACGCAGATGCCGCAGCTCTACGGCCAGGCCGGGGCGCAGGCGGTCGAAGACCTGACCAACTACGTCGCCGGCATCAACGCCTACATCGCCGCCGCCCGGCTCGACCCCTCGAAACTCGAACCGGGCGAATACAAACTGCTCGGGAAACCGATGGAAGCCTGGAAACCGACCGACATCATCGCCATCGCCTCGCTGATCGGCGGCATCTTCGGTCGCGGTGGCGGCAACGAGCTGAACTCGGCGCTGACGATGCAGGCCTTCGTCGAAAAGATGGGGAAGAAAGCCGGTCGCAACGCCTGGCTCGGATTCCGCTCGAAGAACGACCCGGAGGCGCCGACCACGGTCGAAAAGGCGTTCCCGTACGAGACCCGCAGCGCTTTCGCCAAGAAGGGTCTGGCGCTGCCGGACAAGAACAGCGTCCGCGAAACGCAGACCGCCAACGCCTCCACCAGCGCCGGGGGCAGCGGCATCGCCAGTGTCGGCGACCGCCTGCAGCAGGCGCTGGAAGCCGCCGGCCACGCCTCCAACTGGGAGCTCGTCTCGGCCAAGAAGTCCGCGACCGGTCACCCGATCGCGGTGATGGGGCCGCAGGTCGGCTACTACATCCCGCAGATCCTGATGGAGGAGGACCTCCACGGGCCCGGGATCGACGCCCGCGGCGCCGCCTTCGCCGGCGTCAACCTCTTCGTCGAGCTCGGCCACGGCCGCGACTACGCCTGGAGCGCGACGACGGCCACCTCCGACAACGTCGACACCTTCGCCGAGGTGCTCTGCAAGGACAAGTTCCACTACCAGTACAAAGGCAAGTGCCTGGCGATGGAAAAGCTCGAAAAGGCCGAGAGTTGGACGCCGAACACGATCGACTCGACCGCCGCCGGCTCGCAGACCCTCGTCGCCTACCGGACCGTGCACGGCATTGTCTTCGCCCGCGGCAAGGTCAACGGCAAGAAGGTCGCCTTCGTCCACCAGCGCAGCACCTACTTCCACGAGGCGGATTCGGTGATCGGCTTTGGCCAGCTCAACGAACCTGGCGTCGTCACCGGTGTCCAGGGCTTCAAAAAAGCCGTCTCGAACATCAACTTCCTCTTCAACTGGAGCTACGTCGACGCCGAACACATCGGCTACGCGCTGTCGGGGGCGATGCCGCAGCGGGCGCGTGGCACCTCGCCGGACTTCCCGATCCTCGGCACCGGTCAGTTCGACTGGAAGGGCTTCAACCCGCAGACGCAGCTCGCCGACTACCTGCCGTTCTCGAAACATCCGCAGGCCGAAGACCCGCCCTACCTGGTCTCGTGGAACAACAAGCAGGCGCCGGAATGGGCTGCCGCGGACGACCAGTACTCATACGGTCCCCTGCAGCGCCAGCAGATGATCGCCGACAAGGTCAAGGCGGCGACCAAGGGCAAGAAGAAGATGACGATCGTGCAGCTGATCCAGGCGATGGAGGAACCGGCGACGCAGGATCTGCGCGGCTACCGCCTGCTGCCGACGATCTTCAAGGCGATCGGCAAGCCGGACTCGGCGCAGCTGCAGAAGGCGTTGGCGACGCTGAAGACCTGGCACAAGCACGGCGCCCACCGCCGCGATCTCAACCGCGACGGGATCGATGAGGAAACGCCGGCGATCGAGCTGATGGACGCCTGGTGGCCGAAGCTGGTCGAAGGCGAGTTCAAGCCGGTGATGGGGACGAGGGTCTTTGAACGGCTCGAGGGGATGCTGGCAACCGGTAGCCACACCGGTGGTTCACCCAACGCTCCCAGCTTCTTCGACGGCTGGTGGGGCTACGTCTCCAAGGATCTGCGCGATCTCTTCGGCCCGAAGCCGCGCGGCGCCTACAGCCGCGTCTACTGCGGCGGTGGCTCGAAGGAAAAGTGCAGCAAGATGCTGCAGAGGACGCTGAAGGAAGCGCTCAAGGTGACGCCGCAGCAGCTCTATGGCGGCGGCAATGGCAAGTGCGCGTCGAACCCGCAGCCGTCCTGCTTCGACCAGAACCGGCCGCAGGTCACCTCCGGCGTCGAACTCGGCCCGTTCCCCTTCCAGAACCGGCCGACGTTCCAGCAGGTCGTGACGCTGACGCAGAAGTTGCCACGCTGAGCCACGCTTCGAGCACCGCTGCGCAGGACTGCAGCGGTGCTCGAAATTGACTCAAAGTCGCTGCAAAACCGGCACCAATTGCTGGCATCCTGTGCGTCATGACCTGGCAGGCTTGGCTCGTGGACATCGAACGGGAATTCATCGAGCGGACCGATCGCCGCGGCGTTGAATTCCGCGAGATGCTCGAAAGAATCGAGCGCCGCTGGGAAGAGGGCGAGGAAGCCCGCCGCCGCGAGTGGGAAGCGATGGAGGGGCGGGCGATGACTCGCTGGGAGAAGATCGACCACTCCTTCGACGGCCTCCTGCGCAAGACCACGATGATCACCCAGGAACAGATCGCGATGAATTGGAAAGTGACGGAAGAGATGCGCGAAGAGTTCCGTGAGAGCTTCGCCGAGATCAAGGACGAAATGCGCGCCAACCGCGAAGCGACGCTGAAGATGCTCGACCGGCTCTCGGAACCGCCGTTCGGCTGAGGCCGGCCAGCCCGCGTTCGCGCCTGGATAGAGTCCGGCGCCATGGATCAGGAGACGTTTTCAGCCGTCGACGAGTTCATCGCCGCCACCCTGGTGCCGCACGACGAGGCGCTCGACCGGACGCTGGCGGCCACCGAGGAGGCGGGGCTGCCCTCGATCCAGGTCTCGCCGCCGCAGGGCAAGTTGCTGCAGCTGCTGGCACGGCTTCAGGGGGCGCGCAAGGTGCTCGAGTTCGGCACCCTCGGCGGCTACAGCACGATTCTGCTGGCGCGGGCGCTGCCCGAGGACGGTCAGCTGATCAGCCTCGAGGCGAACCCGGAGTACGCCTCGGTGGCACTGCGAAACGTCGAGGCCGCCGGCCTCGACGGCGTCGTCGAGATCCGCGTCGGCCCGGCGTTGGAGGCGTTGCCGGCGCTGGAGGACACCGGCGCCGGCCCCTTCGACCTCGTCTTCATCGACGCCGACAAGGTCAACACTCCCAACTACTTCGCCTGGGCCCTCGACCACACCTGGCCCGGCGGCCTGATCATCGCTGACAACGTCGTCCGCGACGGCTCGCTGGCCGACGGTGAGGACCCTGACGAGGCGACCCGGGCGCAGCGCCGGCTGCACGAGATCCTGGCCGAGGAGCCCCGGGTCAGCGCGACGACGATCCAGACCGTCGGCGTCAAGGGCTACGACGGATTCACGATCGCGCTGGTCAACGGCCAGCGCTAGGCGCCGAGCTCGGCCCAGGCATGCGCCCAAGGCGTGCTCCCTGCTATCTTTCTCGGTCGGCCCAACTGGGCCAAGGTAGTGCCCTGCTCATCCGTTTCATGGGGCGGGCGGGAATCCTGTAGTCGATCCGAAACCGGAGCAATGAAGGTCCGAGCTTCCGTAAAGCCGATGTGCGAGAAGTGCAAGGTAATCCGCCGCAATGGCGCGGTCTTGGTGATCTGCCAGAACCCGCGACACAAGCAGCGGCAGGGCTGATCGATGGCACGTATCGCAGGGATCAACATCCCGGTCAACAAACGGATCGAGATCGGGCTCACCTACATCTTCGGGATCGGCCAGTCGACGGCGAAGCAGATCCTCGCCGAGACCAAAATCGACCCCGGCACCCAGGCCAAGGACCTGACCGAGGACGAGGTGATCCGGCTGCGCGAGGCGGTCGAGAATCGCGAGGTCGAGGGTGACCTCCGCCGCGAGCGCTCCCAGAACGTCAAACGCCTGATGGAGATCGGCTCCTACCGGGGCCTCCGCCACCGTCGCGGCCTGCCGGTCCGGGGCCAGCGTACGAAGACCAACGCCCGCGGCCGCAAGGGTCCGCGCCGGCTCAGCATCGCCGGTAAGCGCAAGGCATAGGTAGAGAGAGATGGCTGAGAAAAAACCCTCGAAAGGGCGCTCGCGCCGCCGCGTCAAAAAGAACGTCACCTACGGGCAGGCGCACATCAAGACTTCCTTCAACAACACGATCGTCACTCTCACCGACACCGACGGCAACGTGATCGCCTGGGAGTCGGCTGGTTCGGCCGGTTTCAAAGGCTCGCGCAAGTCGACCCCGTTCGCCGCCCAGGTGACCGCCGACGCGGCCGCCAAGAAGGGCATGGAACACGGACTCGAGCGGGTCGAGGTGTTCGCCAAGGGCGCCGGTTCGGGCCGCGAGACGGCGATCCGCTCGCTGCAGGCGGCGGGCCTCGACGTCACCACCGTCAAGGACGTTTCGCCGCAGGCCCACAACGGCTGCCGGCCGAAGAAGCGGAGGCGCGTCTAGATGGCCCGCGACACCTCCCCGCAGTGCAAGCAGTGCCGGCGCGAGGGCCAGAAGCTCTTCCTCAAGGGTGAGCGCTGCTTCACCGACAAGTGCGGCGTCGAGCGGCGTTCCTACCCGCCCGGTGAGCACGGCCGCGGTCGCCTGCGCCAGTCCGAGTACCGGCTGCAGCTGCGCGAGAAACAGAAGACGCGCCGCTACTACCAGGTGCTGGAGAAACAGTTCCGCGCCTACTACGACAAGGCTTCGCGCCAGGACGGCGTCACCGGTGAGAACCTGCTGCGGCTGCTCGAGTCCCGGCTCGACAACGTTCTGGTCCGGCTCGGCTTCGCCGCCTCGCGGCGCCAGGCCCGGCAGCTCGTCACCCACGGCCACTGGATGGTGAACGGCCGCCGCGTCGACATCCCGTCCTACCAGGTGCGTCCTGAGGACATCATCTCGATCAAGTCCGGATCGTCGGCCACCGAGACGATCCAGCGGGCGACGGAACTCGTTTCCACGGTTCCTGCCTGGCTGCAGGCTGATCACGATGCCCTCACCGCCAAGGTCCTGCGCTATCCCGAGCGCTCCGAGATCTCGGCGCCGGTTCAGGAGCAGCTGATTGTCGAGCTGTACTCCAAGTAGCCCGGAAACCGCAATTTCTGAACACGCATACGCAAGGAACTCATGACGACTGATTTCCAGGTCCCCCGCATCATCTCCGAGAAAGTCGACGACCGTCGCGGCACCTTCACGATCGAGCCGCTCGACAAGGGCTTCGGCTACACCTTCGGTAACAGCCTTCGGCGCGTCCTGCTCTCTTCGCTCGGCGGCGCCGCGATCACCAGCGTCCGGATCGAGGGCGTGGCGCACGAGTTCTCGACCGTGCCCGGGGTCAAGGAGGACGTCACCGACATCGTCCTCAACCTCAAGGACCTCGTCGTCCGCATGCACACCGATGCCGATGAGGTAGAGGCGCCGCTGGTGGCGACCGGCCCCGGCGAGGTCAAGGCCAAGGACATCGACCTGCCCTCCGGCGTCGAGATCCTCAACCCCGAGGCGCCGATCGCGACGCTCGAGAAAAAAACCAAACTCGAGGTCTACCTGACGATCGGCCGCGGCCGCGGCTACTCGCCGGCGGAAGAGAACAAGTCCGACGAGCAGCCGATCGGCGTGATCCCGATCGACTCGATCTTCTCGCCGATTCGCCGCGCCTCCTACGCGGTCTCCGCCGCCCGCGTCGGTCAGCGCACCGACTTCGACAAACTCGAGCTCGACCTCGAGACCGACGGTTCGATCGAGCCCGCGGCGGCGCTGCGTGAGGCCTCCGAGATCCTGATCAAGAGCCTGGCGATCTTCACCGACGCCGAGCGGGTCGAGGAACTGACCGCCCGCGAGGCGATCCCGGCGATGCCGACGGACGCCCTCTCGGTTCCCTCCGGTGACGGCGTCGGCGGCAACAACGGCCTCGACGAGATCCTGATCGAGGAGCTCGAACTCGGCGTCCGCTCCTACACCTGCCTGAAGCGGGCGGGGGTGCAGACGGTCGGCGACCTCGTGCGGAAGTCGCGCGCGGAACTGAACGCGATCCCGAACTTCGGCTCCAAGTCGATCGAGGAAGTGATCGAGACGCTGCACGCC
>DATKIA010000062.1:0-2309 GCA_035509895.1 Solirubrobacterales bacterium | reverse complement strand
CCTAGGTGTAGATGCCAGCCACGTTGTTCCGGCTGAGCTCCCGTAGCCGCTGAATCGGTGGCCGGTGGCCGAGGGCGCCGTGTCGTCGCCTGAAGTTGTAGCGCTCGATCCAACCCGAGAGGGCCGCGGCCCTCTCGGGTGAGCTTCCATAGACGGCGGCGTAGGCCCACTCGCGCAGCATCGTGCGGATAAATCTCTCCGCCTTGCCGTTGGTCTGGGGCCGGTAGGGGCGGGTGCGGATGTGCCTGATGCCCATCCCCCTGCAGGCGAGGGCGTGGGCGGCGGAGCGGTAGGCGGAGCCGTTGTCGGTCATCAGGCGCTCGACCGCGATCCCGTGGGAGCGGTAAAAGTCGACGGCCCGCCCGAGGAAGCCGATAACCGTCTTCGTCTTCTCGTCGGGCAGGACCTCGGCGTAGGCCAGGCGGGTGGCGTCGTCGACGCAGACGTGCACGCACTCCCAGCCCACCTGGCGGCGCTTGACGCCAGCGGCGTCGAGCTTGGTGGTGTCCCGGCGCGCTCTGCGGCCGACGATGCGGTGGCCTGCCCCGTGCGGGCCGATCCGCCCCAGCTTCTTGACGTCGATGTGGATCAGCTCGCCGGGGCGGGAGCGCTCGTAGCGGCGAATCGGCTCCAGGGGCTCCAATCGGCTGAGCTTGCCGAGGCCGATCCGCTTCAGCACCGCCGAGACCGTCGAGGTCGCCATCTCCAGGAGCTCGGCGATCTCGGGGCCGGTCAGCGCCAGGCGGCGCAGGGCCGTGATCGCCTCGACGCGATCCGGCGGTGTCGCGTTGTGAACGGTGCGCGGTGCGGAGCTGCGGTCGAGCAGTCCAGCCTCTCCCTCAGCGCGATAGCGGCGCACCCACTTACCAGCGGTCCTCGCGCTCACTCCGGCGGCCTCGGCCGCCTCTGTGAGCGCGACCCCGTCCTCGAGCACCCGCAGGACCATGTGGCGCCTGCCCTTCGGGCCGAGGGGCGCGTTAGCGTGGAGTTTCATCCGGTTTCCTCCTTGAGCTGGGGCTTCGACACCGCCAGCCTCCAAGGAGGGCCGGATGAACAACGTGCTTAGGAATTACACCTAGGGGTGGCGGTGGACGACGACCGTCTGTTCCGGATACGGGCCGACGTCGAACTTGACCTTGACGCGGAAGGCGAGCTGACCCCGCTGCCCGAGCCGCCGCACCGCCCCGAAGGCGCCATCGGCGAGCCGGATCGTGATCGACGACGCGGAGCTGAGCCGGCTGAAGTTGACGCCGACGCGGTGCACGACCGGCTTCGCGGTCGGCTGTCCGCCGACCCTGGTCTGGAGCCCGCCCCGGCGTTCGGCCCGCGCGGTGTGGACGCGCAGCGCCCGGGGCAGGATCAAGCGGGCGCCGACGATCCCGGCCCAGGGCTGGTTCGGTTCGATCCGCAGGTGCAGGATCGGCCTCTTGCGGTGCAGGCCCTGAGCCTGGAGGCTTACACGCGGCTTCGGCAGGCATCCCGCCTCGATCCGCTGGCGCCGGTTGCCGGCACAGACCGAGGTGACGGCGAGACCGCCCTGGCCGAAGGCCGGATCGAGGGCGCCGCTCGGAGCGAGGCGGGCGAGAACGAACGAGGGGTAGTAGCCCTGGGTGGTGCCGGCGACGAGGATGCGCCCGTCGCCGAGGATCGCGAGGTCTCTGGCTTCCATCGCCGGGACGTTGCCGGCGCCGCCGAGGCGGACGATGCCGCCTTCGCCGAACGAGGGGTCGAGGGTGCCGCCCGGAGCCAGCTTGACGACGACCGCCTGGGAGCAGCCGTCGCACGGGCCGAAACCGGCGGACCGGTTGAACCCGGAGTAGGTGTAGCCGACGCCGACGACGCTGCCGTCGGGCTCGACCGCGACCTCGTTCAGCTGCGAATAGACCGAGTCCGGGAGCGAGAGGTCGAAGCGGCCGTTGGCGCCGAAGCCCGCGTCGGGAGCGCCGTTGGCCGCGTAGCGAAGCAGGGTGCCGCGGTTGACGCCGCTGGAGATCGAGCCGCCGACGCCGGCGACGACGACCTTTCCCTGCCCTTCGGCGGCGGCCAATCCGTACTGGGGACCGCCAGCGACGATGCCGCCGTTGCCGAATCCAGCGTCGAGGCCGCGCGGCGACCCGGCCAGGAAACGCGCGGCGAGGATCCCGGTTTCGCCGCTGGTCGATCCTGGCGGCGGACCGCTGCCGACTCCGATCAACGAGCCCGCCGTCGACGGGATCAGGTCGTAGAGCGCGTAGTTGCGAAAGGGGAAGCTCGGCGCGCCGCTGTCGTCGAGGCGCGACAGCTCGCCGCTGAATGCCCCGGCCGCGGAG
>DATKIA010000061.1:0-2815 GCA_035509895.1 Solirubrobacterales bacterium | reverse complement strand
GGGGGGGCCCACCCCACCCCTCCACACCCAACCCGAACTAATGCGCCTCATCAGTCGCATGCGCCGGCGGCCGCGACTCCTCGGCCAACGAGGTGATCTCCAGCTGCCCATGCGCCGCCTCTTCCAGCACTTCCGTCGCCTCCTGGGCCGACCGCGCATAGAGCTCGACCAGGAGGTGGACCACGATCTGCTCGTCGTCGTGCTTGTGGAAGCGGACGTGGGTGAAGAACTCGCGCACGCCGGCGTCGCCGAAGGCGCCGTAGGTGAGGAACTCGATCGCCTCCGGGCCGGAGCAGGTCTCGACCCGGTCCTGGTCGACCCGGACCGTGCAGGAGGCAACCCAGGGGGTGCCGGCGACCATCCGCTGCCAGCGGTTCTCGATCGGGACGACGCGATCGTCTTCGAAGGTCAGGTGCGGCTGGTCGTGCATGCAGTTGAGGCACTGGACCACCGATTCCTGAACCTCGTCGACACCGTCCGCGAGCGCCCCGGTATCAGGGTCGACGGCGCGGATCGCGTCGTAGTGGATCTGGATCTCGAGGTTCTGCGACCAGCAGCGGTAGCAGCGCAGCCAGGCGGAGCGGTCCCCGTTCAACTCACTCATAGCTCCATTGTTGCGAGGCCGGGTGCTCGGCGCAGGCAGGGCGGTCTCAGACGGGGGCGCCGGCGCCTGAGCGCTGCCGGACCAGCTCGGCGATCTCGCTCATGATCCGGTTGACGTCGAAGTCCTTCGGCGTGTAGACGCCGGCGACGCCGGCCTCGCGCAGGCGCTCGGCGTCGGCGCGGGGAATGATGCCGCCGACGACGACCGGCACGTCGACCCCCTCGCCCCGCAGCAGGCGGACGACCTCCGGGATCAGCTCCAGGTGCGAGCCGGAGAGGATCGAGAGACCGACGACGTCGACGTCCTCCTGCAGTGCCGACTCGGCGATCTCCTCCGGGGTCAGGCGGATCCCCTGGTAGATCACCTCCATGCCGGCGTCGCGGGCGCGCAGGGCGACCTGCTCGGCGCCGTTGGAGTGGCCGTCGAGGCCGGGCTTGCCGACCAGGATCTTGATCCGGTGGCCGATCCGCTCGGAGACCTCGTCGACCTTGGCCCGGATCTCGGCCAGCTGCTGGCGATCGCTCGGCGGCGCCGCGCCGTCGACGCCGGTCGGCCCCCGGTAGGCGCCGAAGACGTCGCGCATCGTCTGCGCCCACTCGCCCGTCGTCGCTCCCGCCTTGGCGGCGGCGATCGTCGCCGGCATGATGTTCGCCGCCTCGTCGGAGGCGACGGCGGCGAGCTCGGCCAGCGCGGCCTGGACGGCGGCCTCGTCGCGGTTCGCCCTCCACTCTTCGAGCGCCGCGATCCGCTCGCGCTCGACCTCGGGGTCGGGGGTGAGGATGCCGCCGTCGGCGCCGGCGGTCAGCGGCGAGTCCTCGCTCTCGGTGAAGCTGTTCTGGCCGATCACCTTCTGCTCGCCGCTCTCGATCCGGCCGACCCGCTCGCGGTGGGACTCGACCAGGCGGGCCTTCATGTAGGGGACGGCCTTGACGGCGCCGCCGTGCTCCTCGACCACGGCCATCTCGGCCCGGGCGCCGGCGGTCAGCTCCTCGACCAGCCCGTCCATCACCACCGAGCCCTCGAAGATGTCGGGATACTCGAGCAGGTCGGTCTCGTTGGCCAGCACCTGCTGGATCCGCAGGCTCCACTGCTGGTCCCAGGGGCGGGGGAGGCCCATCGCCTCGTTCCAGGCCGGCAGCTGAATCGCGCGGGCGCGGGCGTCGCGGCTGAGGGTGACGGCGAGCGCCTCGAGCACGATCCGCTGGATGTTGTTCTCCGGCTGCGCCTCGGTCAGGCCGAGGCTGTTGACCTGGACGCCGTAGCGGAAGCGCAGCATCTTCTCGTCGCTGACCCCGTAGCGCTCGCGGCCGATCTCCTGCCAGAGCGCGCTCATCGTCCGCAGCTTCGCGATCTCCTCGACCAGGCGGATGCCGGCGTTGACGAAGAAGGAGATGCGGCCGAAGACCTTGCCGAAGTCCTCGTCGGCGACCTGGCCGCGGGCTTTGACCTCGTCGAGCACGGCGATCGCGGTCGAGAGCGCGTAGGCGATCTCCTGCACCGGCGTCGCCCCGGCCTCCTGCAGGTGGTAGCTGCAGATGTTGGTCGGGTTCCAGCTCGGCACCTCGTTGACGCTGAAGGCGACCATGTCGGCGATCAGCCGCAGCGAGGGCTCGGGCGGGAAGGCGTAGGTGCCGCGCGAGAGGTACTCCTTGATGATGTCGTTCTGGGTCGTCCCGGTGAGCTTGTCGCGCCCGACCCCGTTCTCCTCGGCGACGGTGACGTAGAGGCCGAGCAGCCAGGCGGCGGTGGCGTTGATCGTCATCGAGGTGTTCATCTCGTCGAGCGGGATTCCCTCGAGCAGCTGGTGCATGTCGCCTTTGTGGGCGACCGAGACGCCGACCTTGCCGACCTCGCCGCGGGCGAGGACGTGGTCGGGGTCATAGCCGGTCTGGGTCGGCAGGTCGAAGGCGATCGAGAGCCCGGTCTGGCCCTTGGCGAGGTTGCCTCGGTAGAGCTCGTTGGAGCGCTTGGCGTCGGAGTGGCCGGCGTAGGTACGCATCAGCCAGGGCCGATCCCGCTCCGGGAGTCGAGGCGAAGGCTTGTCCGGCATGCAGGCCATTTTATGGGCGCGCTCATGCACGGATTCCCACACTCGCGCCCTGGGGTAACTTTGAAGTCATGCCCGACGAGAACTCAGCTGCAGACGAGCACGCCATCATCCAAGAAGTCACCGCACCGCTTGCCACCCTTCCGGAAAACGCCGTTCCGGAT
>DATKIA010000060.1:0-2151 GCA_035509895.1 Solirubrobacterales bacterium | reverse complement strand
GACCCGCCACCGTCAGGCGGGCATTCTGGTGCACGTTCATCCGGGGAGCTCCGGGCTCAGGGTTGGTGCTTCGCAACCCCAGCTTCTCAGCCCCTCCTCGGGTGAACAACCTTCATAGCTTCCACACTTAGCCCACCTCGCTCCCTCTGGCTGTCATCCCGGAGACCCGCGAAGCGGAGTCGTCCGGGATCTACTTTGCACAAATGGTTCAAGTAGATCCCGGACAAGCGCTGCGCGCTTTCCGGGATGACAAAGAAGAGAATGAGGCCACAAAGAAAACGCCGGCCGCCCGCTTGGGACGACCGGCGCTATCCTCAGCGGTAGCTGAAGCTCAGTAGCCGTTGATCCGCGCGTAGCGGTCGCGGTGGTAAGCTTGGCCGCCGAAGGTGGTTTCGGCCGCGCGGGCGCGCTTTAGGTAGAAGCCGGCGTCGTGGGCGTCGGTCATGCCGATGCCGCCGTGCATCTGCACCATCTCGTTGGAAACCAGGTGCAGTGTGTCGCCGACCTTGGCCTTCGCGAGCGAGACCAGCTCCGGCACGTCCGGGCTGTCGTTGTCGATGGCGGCCAGCGCCGCCTCGACGCAGGAGCGGGCCAGCTCGAGGTCGGTGAACATCTTCGCCGCCCGGTGCTGCAGCGCCTGGAACGAGCCGATCACCTGGCCGAACTGCACGCGGGTCTTCAGGTAGTCGAGCGTGGTCTCGAACGCCTGCAGCGCCGAGCCCAGCATCTCGGCCGCCAGGCCCGCGCGGGCCCGGTCCAGCACCTTCTCGAGCAGCTCGCCGCCCTTGTCGGCCGTTCCGAGCACCGCGTCGGCGCCGACTTCGACGTTCTCGAAGGCAACGTTCGCGGCGCCGCGGCTGTCGGCCAGCTTCAGCGCGTGGCGCGAGACGCCCTTGGCGTCGGCCGGGACCAGGAAGAGGGTGATGCCGTCCTTGTCGCCTGGCTTGCCCGAGGTGCGGGCCGAGACCACGAACACCGCCGCCGCCATGCCTTCCAGCACGAAGGTCTTCTTGCCGGAGAGCGTGTAGCCGGCGCCGCTCTTCTTGGCTTCCAGCGCCACCTTTTCGGGCGCGTGGTGCGGGCCCTCGTCGATCGCCAGCGTGCCGACCGCCTCGCCCGAGGCGAACTTCGGCAGCCAGGCTTCCTTCTGGGCGTCGGTGCCGCCGAGGATCAGCGCGCTCGCCGCGGCGAGACCAGTCGCCAGCAGCGGCGAGGCGGTCAGCGTGCGGCCGAGCTCTTCGAGCACCAGGCCGAGGCTCAGGTAGCCGAAGTCGGAGCCGCCGTACTGCTCGGGGATGATGACGCCGGTCCAGCCCATCTCCGCCATCTCGGCGAAGACGGCCGGGTCGTAGCCGAGCGGCGCGCCGGAATCGCGCATCTTGCGGAAGGCGGACACCGGGCTCTTTTCCTGGGTCCAGGTCTTCGCCGCGTCGCGCAGCATGGATTGTTCTTCGGTCAATACAGCCATTTCAATCGTCCCTTAGTTCGAAGATGGACCCAAGGGATCGGGCAGGCCCAGGATCCGCTTGGAAATGATGTTGCTTTGAATTTCCTGCGAGCCGCCGAAGATGGTGGTGGCCTTGCCGCCCAGCCATCCGCGCACGGACGACAGTTCCTCGGGCTTGAAATCGTCGCCCTCCCAGCCGAGGCCCTGGCTTCCCATCACTTCGATGATCAGCTCGGCGCGATCCTGGCCGACCTTGGTGCCGGCATTCTTCAGGATCGAGGTCGCCGTGCTGGGGCCCTGGTTGGACTTCGACTCCGCCATCATGCGGAAGGCGGTGAGCTGGAACGCCTTGGCGTCCATCTCGTGGCCGATCACCCGCGAGCGCAGATCGCTGTCGGCGATGCGGCCCGCCTCGTCGACGCCGACGTAGCTCTTGGCCATCTTGGCCGGCGAGCCGCCGACGCCGAAGATGCCGCCGCCGCCCTCGCCGCCCGAGCCGCCGCCGCCGATGCCGTTGCGCTCATGCTGCAGCAGGCGCTTGGCGATGGTCCAGCCGCCGTTCAGCGGACCGACCAGGTTCTCCTTCGGCACCTTCACGTCGGTGAAGAAGGTCTCGCAGAACGGCGAGGCGCCGGCGATCAGCCGGATCGGCCGCACTTCGACGCCCGGCGCGTGCATGTCGATCAAGAGGAAGCTGATGCCCT
>DATKIA010000059.1:0-36058 GCA_035509895.1 Solirubrobacterales bacterium | reverse complement strand
CCCCCCCCCCCCCGCCACTCGGGCCGTAGCTAGTCTGCGCCCCGTGTTGATCGAGCTTCAGAGCCATTCGACGCATTCCGACGGGCAGCTGCCGGCGCACGAAGTCGTCGAGGAAGCTGCCAAGGCTGGCGTGACTACGCTGGCGCTGACCGACCATGATGCCGTCGCCGGGGTGCCGGAGGCAGCCGCGGCAGCCGCGCGGCTGGGGATCGAGCTGGTGCCGGCGGTGGAGATGTCCTGCGTCCACGAGTACGCCGAAGACCTCCACATCTGCGGCTACTGGATCGACGTCGAGGCGATGGCGCCCGCCTGCGAGCGCGCCCAGCAGGAGCGCCGCGAGCGCGCCGGCGAGATCGTCGAGAACCTGCGCCGCGAGGGTTTCGACCTGACCCTCGAGGACGCGATCCGCGAAGCCGGCGGCGCCGACTCGATCGGTCGTCCCCACATCGCCAAGGCGGCGGGAGCGACCGGTGATCTCGGCCCCTTCTTCGAGGAGTACCTGGTGCCGGGCGCGAAGGCGTTTGTGCCGCGGCGCTGGCCCAACGCCGCGGAGGCGATCGAACTGATCCGCAGCGCCGCCGGCGCCGCTGTGATCGCCCATCCCTACTGGGACATCGATCAATCCGGCGAGGTCGACGACCTGATCCGCTCGCTGCGGCCGGACGGGGTCGAGACCTTCTATCCCCCCCATACCGAAGAGCAGACCCGGCACCTGCTCGAGCTCTGCGAGGAGCTCGGCATGGTGCCGACCGCCTCCTCCGACTTCCACGGGCCGACGCACAAGACCTTCGCAAAGTTCGGCGCCTACGACACCTACGGGCTCGGCCAGCCGCAGGTGCCGCCGAAGCCATAAAGCCGTTCTTTGGCTACCCTAATTAGGTCATCCTAATTAGGGCTCCCTAAAAAGAAGTACCAAGCAAGGGAGCCGATCCGAAAGGAGCGAGCCCTTGTATCTGGTGATGAACGTGGTCCACGTGACCGAGGAGCGCCGGGAGGACTTCGAGCGCGCCTTCCTCGAGCGTGAAAGTCACGTCCACAAAGCGGAGGGCTTCGCCGGCTTCGAGCTGCTGCGGCGCGATCGCGACGGCGAGTACGTCGTCCTCAGCCGCTGGGAGAGCAAGGATGCCTTCAGCGGCTGGGTCAACAGCGACCTCTTCAAGATCAGCCACCGCCACGCCGACGGCGAGCTCGCCCACGGCAGCGAGGTGCGCAACTACGACGTGATCGACAGCCGGGTGGTGGCGTGACCCGTCGACTTCCTCTCGGTATGCGAGAGAAACTCGCCACGCTCCTCCTCGTAGTCGCGGCGCTCACCGCGCTTTGCCTTCCGAGTGCTGCCCAGGCGGCCCCGAAGCGGATCGTCGCCCTCACCCCCTTCGCCGCCAACACCCTGGCCCGGCTCGGCGTCACCCCGATCGGCATCGGCCAGACCCTGGGCGGCAACGAACGCTTCTCGCCGAAACTGAAGGGGGTCGAGGTTCTGCCTCTCTCCCACCCCAACGGGCCCAACCTCGAGCAGCTCGCCTCGCTCGACCCCGACCTCGTGCTCTCGACCCGCACCTGGGCGAAGGGCAACCAGGCGATGCGCAGCCTCGGCATCCGCGTCGTCGTCCAGGAGCCGGTCTCGATCGCCGGCGCCTACGCGGACACCTACAAGATCGGGATGCTGGTCGGGCGCAAGACGAAAGCCCGGGCGCTGCTGAAATCGATGCGAGCCCGGGTCGACGCGGCCGAGCAGGGGATCACCAAGCACCCGAAGGTGATGCTGATCCTCGGCGTCGGCCGCACCCCGTTCGTGATGCTGCCGAGCAGCTGGGGCGGCGACGTCGTCGAACACGCCGGCGGCGAACTGCTGACCGGCGGCGTGCGCTCCGGCTCCGGCTTCGAGCGGATCTCCGACGAAGTCGTCGTCGCCGAAGACCCGGACATCATCATCGCCGTCCCCCACGCCGAGGCCGACGACATCCCCAGCCTCGCTGAGTACCTGCGCTCGAACCCGGCCTGGTCGTCGACGACCGCGGCCCGTACCGGCCAGGTCTACATCTCCGTTGACAACTCGCTGCTGCAGGCGGGCACCGACATCGCCCGCACGATTCGCAAAGTCCGCAGCCGATACCTGAAGAACTGAGAGCTGTTGACCCGACGTACGCTGGTCCTCGCGGGGCTGATCACGGCCCTCGTCCTCGCGACCCTCGCCTCGCTCGCCCTCGGCGCGGTCAAGGTCCCGGTCTCGGAAGTGATCGACATCCTGCTCGGCAAGGGGCACGGCGGACCGAACCAGCAGATCATCGAGAGCCTGCGGCTGCCGCGAACCGTCGAGGCCCTGATCGTCGGCGCGGCGCTGGGGATCGCCGGCGCGATCCTGCAGGGGGCGCTCGCCAACCCGCTCGCCTCGCCGGACGTGATCGGGGTCACCGCCGGCTCCGGCTTCGGCGCGATCCTGATCATCATCCTCTTCCCCGGCTCGATCGCGCTGCTGCCGGTCGGGGCGCTCTCCTTCGGCCTGCTGGCGGCGACGCTGGTCTTCGTCTTCGCCTGGTCCGGGCGCAACAAGGGCAGCGTTGGCAAGGTCGTCCTCGCCGGGATCGGGATGCTCTCGCTGTTCACCGCCGCCACCACCGGGCTGCTCGCCGCCTATCCCGACCGGGCACCTTCGGCGATCTTCTTCATCGCCGGTGGCCTCACCTCGAGCGGCTGGGAAGAGATGCAGACGATCTGGCCCTACTTCGCGGTCGGCTTCATCGTCGCCCTCGCCCTGATCCGCCCTCTCGACCGGCTCGCGCTCGGCGACGACGTCGCCGCCTCGCTGGGCTCGCGCCCGCAGCTGATCCGGCTCGGCGCTGGGATCGCGGCGGCGCTGCTGGCGGCGGCCTCGGCGGCGATCGCGGGCCTGCTCGGCTTCCTCGGCCTGGTCGTCCCCCACGTCGTCCGCATGGCCGGCGGCAGCTCCAGCCACACCTACGTCGTCCCCGCTTCGGCGATCGGCGGCGCGGCGCTGCTGGCGGCCGGGGACACGCTGGCGCGAACCCTGCGGGCGCCGATCGAAATGCCGGTCGGCCCGTTCATGGTCGTGCTCGGAGTGCCGCTCTTCCTCTGGCTGCTGCGGAAGGCGGTCTGAGCGCGGTGGCCACGGATCACAAGCTGCTCAGCGCCGAAGGCATCGAGGTCGAGCTCGGCGGCAAGCAGATCCTGCGCGGCGCCGCGCTGGAGCTCGAGCGCGGCGAGCTGGTCGCGATCGTCGGCCCCAACGGCGCCGGCAAGTCGACCCTGGTCCGCGCCGTCGCCGGCATCCAGGCGCTCAGCGCCGGCCGCGTCTGCTGGTCGGGGCGCTCGCTGAGCGGGATCCGCGGTCGCGAACTGTCCCGCCTGCGCGCCTTTGTCCCCCAGCGGATGCCGGTGCCGGCCGGGATCGACGTGCGCGAAGCGGTGACGATCGGCCGCTCCTCCCACCTGCGGATGCTGGGCCGGCTGACCGGCGCCGACCGCGAGGCGGTCGACGACTCGATCGCGCGCGCCGGCGTCGGCCGCTTCGCCGAGCGCGAACTGACGACTCTCTCCGGCGGCGAGCTGCAGCGGGTCCAAATTGCGATCGGCCTGGCGCAGGAGGCGCCGGTCCTGATCGCCGACGAGCCCACCTCCCAGCTCGATCTCGGGGCGACGATCGGCGTCGCCGGGCTGCTGCGCAAGCTCGTCACCGAGCACGGCCTGGCGGTGCTGCTGGTCGTCCACGACCTCGCTCTGGCGATGGCGATCGCCGACCGCGTCGTCGTCGTCGCCGACGGCCAGACCGTCGCCAGCGGTGAGCCCGAGGCGGTGCTGACCCCGGAGCGCCTGGCAGCGGTCTGGGGCGCCGACGCCCGCCTCACCGAGCACGACGGCCGCACCGCCCTGCACGTCGCCTGGCTGGACACCGCCATCGCCGTTAGGGCGCCCTAATTCCGATCGTGTTAGTGTGAAATTCTTAGGGTGCCCTAATTTAAGTTACCGATCAAACCTAAGGAGATCCCGCAAGTGATGAACAGGAAGAGAAGGAGCCGGACCGCTCTCTATCTGGCCGCTATGGCGGCTGCGATGACCGCGGTCGCCGTGCAGGCGGCGCCAGCGCTCGCCGCTGCCGGCAGCGGCACGGCGGCAATCAACGTCGCCAGCCACAGCAAGGGCCGCACCCTCAGCGGCCAGGGCGTCAAGCTCCTCGCCGGCGAAGGAGCCACCGGTACCGGCGGCAAGCTGTCGCTGCCGATCGCGGAGCTCAACCCCGGCACGCAGGCGTCCGCCCAGAGCGCCGGCACCCTCAAGTTCAAGCGGGGCAAAAAGGCGCTGACGCTGACCGGGATCCGCTTCGAGCTCAACACCGCCAGCTTGGTCGGCAAGCTCGGCGGCGTCGAGATGCCGGTCTTCCGCCTCGGCGGTACTCCCGCCGTCAACGGCGTCACCGGCTCGATCGGCCTCAGCGAAAGCCAGCTGAAGCTGACCGAGGAAGCGGCCAGCGCGCTGAAGCAGAAGCTCGGGCTCGCCAAGGCTCTGCGCAGCGACGGCGTCGGCATGCTCTGGCTCTCCGCCCAGGCGTTCCCAACCTACGCGGCCCCGCAGCCGGTCGTCTCCGGCAGCGTCAGCTGGGGCGTGCTCGCTTCCTGGCGCAAATACGTGCTCACCGACTCGCCCGCCCCGGGGCCCCCCGATACCGGTGAAGTCACCCTCTCCGACGGGGCCACCAGCAACGGCGATCTGATCGAACCGTCCGGCTTCGTCAGCTTCCCGGCGGTCGGCGGCACCTTCCAGAAAGGCCTCTACGGCGCCGCCGACAAGCTGACGCTGAAAACCCAGGGCGCGGTCGACTTCGCCAAGCCGATGCACTGCATCGACGAAGTCCTCTTCTCCGGCATCCAGATCAAGATCGACGGCGGCGCCGCGGCACTCAGCCTCGACGCGAAAAACGAAATCGGGAAATTCAACGGCATGGCTTGCGAAGCCCAGCCACCGGTACCGACGGCGGGCGTCCTCTTCGCGACCCTCGGACAGGTGACCCCGGCCTACTCGGGCAACACGGTGACCTGGTCGGCGATCCCATCGACTCTGACCGCCGCCGGCAGCACCGCCTGGGGCGTTGGTCCGCCCTACATCGCGGGCAAAGCCCTCGATGCCGTCTCGATCACGGTGGGTCTGGGTTGAGTCCCACTGATGAGGCGCGTTTGTTCGGGATATCCGAACAAACGCGCCCCCTCCCTTTGGTAAAGCTCACGGTGGCGGCAGTTCTCGCCGCCATTCTGAGCTTGCCACTGCCGTCGGCGCTGGCCGCCGACGGCACCTCGACCCTGCGGCTCAATGGCCCGGCGGCGAAGGCGCTGCGGGCCGAAGGCGTCGAGCTGAGCGCCGTCAAGCCGGCGACGGGAGGGGCGCAGAAAGTGGTCTTCCCGATCGCCGCCAGCCTCGCCGGTAAAGCGACGACGCTGGTCCGCCACCGCGGCGCGATCTCGCTGCAGGCGGGCAAGAAAGCGCTGCGCGTCGCCAACCTCACCCTCGTCCTCGACAAGCGCGCCCGGGTCGAGGCCAAGCTCGGCGGCGAGCGCCTCGACCTCTTCCGCGTCACTGGCGGCAAACGCCTGGTCGACCCCACCGCCGGCAGCATCAACCTCTCCGGCCTGCGCTTGAAGCTGACCGCCGACGGCGCCCGCGAGATCGGCGAGCGCCTCGGCCTCGACTCCCTCCGCTCCCAGGCCTTCGGTCAGCTCGCGACCCGGGTCGGCAGCGTCCCCAGCGGCGGTGGCCCCAGCGGCGGTGGGGGCGGTGGCGCGGCCCAGTCCAGCACCTGCCCGCTGCCGAGCGCCGTCGGACCGACGCCCGAAGAACCCCTGCCGGCGAAGGTGAAACCGCTCGGCGCGGTCGACGTCACCAGCGCCGCGCTCGACTGGCACGTGCGCGACTCCTTCATCCGCTACATCAACACCGGCGAGGGGACGAGCGTCTCCGGCGGCGCTACCGCCGCCCCCCCGGTCCTGCTGCCGGAAGCCTCGCAGGCGCTCAGCTACGACTTCCGCTTCCCCTTCACCGGCGGCTGGCTCGACCCCGGCGCCAGCCCCGAAGCCGGCGACGACACCGCCCTGGTCGACTTCAGCGGCGCCGTCCGCTTCCACTACAGCGCCCACGGCATCGACCTCAGCACCGCCGACCCGGAAATCGAGATCGCCGGCGCCAACTCGCGGGCGATCTTCGCGATCTCCGAAGCGGGCGCCGCCGCCAAACGCCAGGTGCTGATCAACCTCGACCTCAGCCGGGCCGCCGGCGTCAGCGTCAGCGGCAACACCCACACCTACGAACGGGTGCCGGGGGCGATCCCGCCCGGCACCGCGTCTTCGACGTTCGCCGGCTTCTACACGCCGGGCACCGAGTTCGGATGCGTGACGGTCTCCTTCACCACCGGACCCTGATCGCGGCGCTGGTGGTAACCGCCAGCCTTTCGACACCATGGGCGGCGCCGGCGCAAGCCGACGTCGCCCAGGTCACGGTGGTCTCTCCGGGAGGCGCCGAGCAGACGTTGGCGCTGGAAGCCCTGGCCGGTGGCGAAGACGTCGTCGACCGCCCCTACGTCGTCCGCGGCGGCGAAGGCGAGAGCGCCGTGACCGTGACCGGCTTCTCCCTGGCGGCGCTGCTCGAGGCGGCGCGCGCCGACCCCTACGGCTTCTCCTTCCTCGAAGTGCAGCGGCCGGCCGGCGGCGCCGTCCTCCTCAGCCGCCACCAGGCACTCGACCCCGGCGCCTTCGGCGACGGCCCGCCGGTCGTCTACGCGACCGCGGGCGGAACCGCCTTCCTGCGGCCGAGCGGCGGTGATGGCGACCTCAACACCGGCGACAGCTTCGCGGTACCGCAGGGGATCTCGATCGTCCTCCGCAAGGGCTCGCAGCTGCGGGTGCGGGCAAAGGCGTCGCCGATCCACACCAAGCCCGGCCAGCCGGTCAGCTTCGAAGCGATCGTCGAACGCGCCGGCTCGGGCGCCAGCCTCGCCTTCTCCTGGTACTTCGACGACGGCAACTCCGGCAGCGGCGAAACCGCCCGCCACAGCTTCGCCAAGCAGGGCAGCTACGACGTCGTCGTCGGCGTCACCGCCAACGGCGACGACACCGGCGCCTCCGACGTGGTCACGGTCGAGGTCGGTGCCGCTCCCGCGGGGCCGAACCGCAAGGGCGGCGGCCGCAACGAAACCAAGAACGCCCCGGACCACGGCAGCGCCGCCAGACCCTCCCAGGGCACCGGGTCCGGCACCCCGGCGGCCGCCTCGCCGGCAACGACTGCCACCGAACCCGGGTCGGAATCCGAGCCGAAGCAGCAGGCGCAGCCGAAGGCGGAGACCAAGACCAAGCAGGCGAAGCAACAGCCGACCGGCGACCTCGTCAGCGGCGAACTGCTCGGCGCGCCCGCCGAGGGCTCAAGCCAGCCCGTCCAGCCGGCCTCCGCGCGTCGCGGCCGGCTGGAGGGGAGCTCGGACGGTGGCGGCGTCCCGGCCGCGGCCTGGGGCGTGCTGGCGACGCTCGGCCTGCTCGGCGCCGGTGCCCTGGTCGAGGCGCGAGCGCTCGGACCGGGGCTGCGGGCGCTGCTCTGGCGGGGAGGCCCGGCGTGATCGAGCAGATCCTCTACGACGTCTCCGAAGCACTGCGGGTCCCGGTGCTGGTTCTGGCGCTGGTGGCGCTGGCGCTGGTCCTGGTCGAAGCGGGAGCGCTGATGGTCGAGCTGCGCCGGCGCCGGCGCCGCAGCCTGCTCGGCCTCGAGCGGGCGCTGGAGGAGTGCCGCGGCCGCCTCGCCGCCGGCCAGGAGGTCGAGGCATTGGCGGCGCTGCTGCCGTTCGCCTGGAACCGGCGGATGGAAGACGCGATCGCCGGCATCGTCGAGCAGTGCGGCCGACCCGGCTCCGAAGCGCGGATCGCCAAGCGGCTGGCCGAGTACGACTACCTCTCCCTGCGCCGCCTCGAGCGGACCCGGATCCTGGTCCGGATGGGCCCGGCCCTGGGCCTGATGGGGACGCTGATCCCCCTCTCCCCCGCCCTCGCCGGTCTCGCCGACGGCGACGTCGCCACCCTCAGCGAAAACCTCCGCGTCGCCTTCAGCGTCACCATCGCCGGCCTCCTGATCGGCGCCGTCGCCTTCGCGATCTCGCTCGTCCGCGACCGCCTCTACGCCCAGGACTACTCCGACGTCGAGTACCTGGCCGCGGCGCTGAGCGCGCCGCCGGCGAACGAGGCCGCGGTCGTCCCCAGCCACTGGGCGGTGGCGCCGTGAAAGTGACGGCCCGCGCCCGCAGCCGCGACGATCGCGCCGGCGACCCGCTCGACGGCCTCGTCAACCTCTTCGACCTCGGCATCGTCCTCTCGGTCGCCTTCCTCCTCGCCGCCCTCTCCTCGCTCGATCTCACCTCTGCCCTGACCGGCAAGGATCAGTCCCAGCACACCCGCCCCGCCGACTCCGTCGTCACCAAGGAAGGCGAGAAGGTCAAGCAGGTGCAGATCAAGCCCGGCGAGAAGGTCGTCGGCCGCGGCGAACCGATCGGCACCGTCTACCGCCTCGAGGACGGCCGCACCGTGATCGTCCGCGAACCGCGCCGCTAGAGCTCGGTTCGCGCCTTCACCCAGGCGACGAAGTCCCGCTCGGAGATCTCGCGCGCCGCCAACGCTTCGATCGTTCCCGCGATCTCCTCGACGTCCCCTGGCCGCGGCCAGGGTACCCCGTCCCGCTCAAGCATCTCTCGCATGCACTCATATCCGACCCGCTTGTTCCCATCGGGAAAAGGGTGGTTGCGAATGATCCGTGAGCAGCAGATGGCTGCTCGTTCCGCCGGGTCCTCGTAGAAGTCGATCCCGTCGAAGCTGGCGAACGGAGCGGCCAGTGCCGACTCAGCGGATCCGACGAGGATCACACGCGCAAGCTGCTCGGCTGGAGTGCCAAGCATCGCCTCGGCGATCAGGAGGAGATCTGCCAGTTCAAGGCGCATCGTCATGTTGACATCAAGATATAAAAAATATTGATATCAAGAGGGAATTCATGCTGTAATAAATTCCAGTGTTAGGTCGCCTAACACTCGCTATCCACAAACCGCAGGAGCACCGATCCAATGGCAACCAAGGCAATGAGTCTCCGGCTCTCCGAGGAGAAAGCTGCTGAGCTCGCCGCCATCGCCCGGACCGACGACGTCCCCGTGTCCGAGGCGGTGCGCGAAGCGATCGACAACCACATCGCGGCGCGGCGCGCCGACAAGGACTTTCAGAAGCGGCTGAAGCGACGGCTCGATGAGGACCGCGAGGTTCTCGAACGGCTCGCGCGATAAGCGAACCGCGCCGTTGACGCTCCCCAAGAGTGTTCGTCCATCTGTCCTCGCGCGCGCGTCCTTAACAGCCCGCTCACGCGGCAGGCGCATACTCGACTTGATGCCGAACAAAGCCCTGACCCTGCGTCTGCCGGAAGAAAAGGTCGCCGAACTGGCGGCGGTGGCGCAGGCCGACAAGATGCACGTCTCCGACGCGGTACGGGAGGCGATCGACAATCACATCGCCGCCCGGCGGGCCGACCAGGAGCGACGAGACAGCGGTGCGGGGAGAGGCAAACAGCCCCTCCCCGCCAAGCAACTGGGCTAGGCCGCGACCGCGGCCGGGATCAGCTCGCGCTGCTCGAGGTAGGCCAGCAGTTTCGATGCCGACTCCTCGGGACTTTCGTTCTCGGTGTCGCAAACCACCGCCGGGTTCTCCGGAGCCTCATAAGGGTCGGAGACGCCGGTGAATTCTTTGATCTCGCCGGAAAACGCTTTCGCGTAGAGACCCTTGACGTCGCGCTCGGCGCAGGTGTCGACCGAAGCCTTGACGTAGACCTCGATGAAGCGGTCGCCCATCAGCTCGTGCGCCTCGTCGCGGATCTCCTTGTAGGGGGAGATCGCGGCGGTGATCACCGGCACGCCGTTGCGGCTCAGCAGGTCGGCGACGAAGGCGATCCGGCGGATGTTGATGTCGCGGTCCTCCTTCGAGAAGCCGAGGCCTTTCGAGAGGTTTTCGCGAACGATGTCGCCGTCGAGGATCTCCAGCTGCGAGCCGCGCGCGCGCAGCTCCTGCTCGAGATGCCCCGAGATCGTCGTCTTCCCGGCCCCGGAGAGCCCGGTGAACCAGAGGGTGAAACCCTTCTCACCAGCCATGCTTTGTCAGTCCTCCTTGTAAGCGTCGATAAGGATGTCGGCGACCTCGTCGCGCGAGAACTCGTGCGGCGGCCTTTCGCCGTTGCCGAGCATCTCGCGGACCTTCGTCCCGGAGAGGAACAGGTGCGCCTCGTTGTCGTGGGGGCAGGTCTTGTTCGAGGCCAGCCCCTCGCACTCGTTGCACCAGAAGGTGTGCTCGAACATCAGCGGCTCGATCCCGAGCTCGTCGATGTCGATCTCGTCGAAGATCTTCTGGGCGTCATAGGTGCCGTAGTAGTCGCCGGCGCCCGCGTGGTCGCGGCCGACGATGAAGTGGGTGGCGCCGTAGTTGCGGCGGACGATCGCGTGCAGGACCGCCTCGCGCGGGCCGGCGTAGTGCATCTTCGCCGGCTTCACGCCCAGCACTAC
This sequence comes from Solirubrobacterales bacterium, assembly GCA_035509895.1. Classification (GTDB taxonomy): domain Bacteria; phylum Actinomycetota; class Thermoleophilia; order Solirubrobacterales; family 70-9; genus VAYN01. The sequence goes on along the minus strand of DATKIA010000059.1, from coordinate 25,485 downwards.
CCGGTCGTTCGGGTAGTAGTTCTCCATCAGCACCTCATAGCAGCGCATCCGCACGTCGGCGGGGATGTCGCCGGCCTTGGTCTTGCCGATCAGCGGGTGGATGAAGAGCCCGTCACAGGTCTCCAGCGCAGCCTTGGTCAGGTACTCGTGGGCGCGGTGGATCGGGTTGCGGGTCTGGAAGGCGACGATCTTCTTCCAGCCGCGATCGGCGAAGTCCTGTTTCGTCTCCGCCGGCGTCTTGTAGCGACGCATGAACGCCTCGTCGTGGTCCGGCAGCGCGTCGACCTCGATCGGGCCGGCGATCATCCGGTTGCCCTCCTCGTAGATCGCGGCGACACCCGGGTGCGCCTCGTCGGTGGTCCCGTAGACCTTCTCGGCCTCACGCTTGACGTCGCGGTCCCAGATCTCCTCGACGGTGATCCGGCCCAGCGGCTTGCCCTCGTCGCTGGAGAGCTCGACGACGTCGCCGACCTCGCACTCGAGGTCGCTCGCCAGGGTGATCGGAATCGGCCAGTACTGGCCGTCCGCGGTCCGCATGTTCGCGCAGACGCTCTCCCAGTCGGCCGAGCCCTGGAAGCCGGTCAGCGGCGCGAAGCCGCCGTTGCCGATCATCTCGAAGTCCGCCGTGTGGCGCTCGGAAAGGGTCAGGGACAACTCAGCCATCGTCTCGCTCATCGGAAGGTCTCACCAATCGGGTCGGGGTACGGGAAGGGGTGCCGGGATGCGCTGCGGCGGGGCTAGTTGATCCCGCACTCAGTCTTTGCGAGCCCAGCCCACCGGCCGTCACGCGACGAGCCACCGGGAGTGACCGGCTGCGTGCAGTGCGTGCAGCCGATCGACGGGTAGCCGTGGTCGTGAAGCGGGTTGTACGGGAGGTGGTGCTCATGGATGTAGTTCCAGACGTCGCGCTCGCTCAAGCCGGCGAGCGGGTTCAGCTTCCAGAGGTTGAATTTCTTGTCCCAGCCGAACTTCGGCGTCTTGGAACGGGTGGCGGAGTCACCGCGGCGGACTCCAGCGACCCAGCAGTCTACGGAAGAAAGGGCGCGACGCATCGGCTCGACCTTGCGCAATCCGCAGCAGGCGTCGGGCTGGCTCTTCCAGAGAGCCTCGCCGTACTCCTCGGCCTGCTCCTCCGGGGTCAGGTTGTGGAAGCGGTCGAACTCGATCCCCAGTGTCTCGGCCAGCTTGTCGCGGGTCTCGTACGTCTCCGGGAAGAGGAAGTCGGTGTCGAGGTAGAAGAAGCGTGCCTCGGGATTGATCTGGCTCGCCATGTGGGCGGTCACCGAGCTCGTTTTCTGGAACGAGGCGGCGATGTAGTGATCCTGCCCGAAGGTGTCGAACATCCAGGCCAGCGCCTCCTGCGGCGTGCAGTCCTCGAGTTCAGCGGCAATCGCCTCGTGGTCGAGGTCGGTGATTGTCGGCACCGTGCCGGAAAGGGTTGCGGGCGGCGGTTTCATCGTCAGAACAGGCGCGGACTAGATCGCGCACTCCCCCTCGCCGCGCTCGACTTTGTAGGGGCTGGATCGGTTCCAGTCGATGAACTGCTGCATGGTCTCCAGAGAAAAATCGGCCGGCAGCGTCAGATCTCTCACGGTCTCTTCGAAGGGCTCGGCGCCGCGCCGCTCGGCGAAGGCGTTGAACTCCTCGCCGTCCTCGCGCTCAGCCTCGTAGAACCGGACCCAGCGCTCGACCGCCTCGGGAACGCGTTTGGCCGGCAGCCGCGATTTGAGCCGCGTGCCGAAGACGACCTCGCCGCCCTCGAAGTTGCCGCCGATGTGCGGGATGTAGGCGGGCATCTGGCGGCCACCGACTTTCAGCGAAGCACCGTAGAAACCGATGTTGGCGATGTGGTGCTGACTGCACCCGTTCGGGCAGCCGCTCATTTTGATGTGGATCCGCTTCGTCAGCTCGTCCTCGATCTGCATCGACTCGACCCGCTCCTTGATCGCCCGGTTGAGGCCCATCGAGCTGGTGATCCCGAGTTTGCAGCTGTCGGTGCCGGGGCAGCTGACGGTGTCGGTGATCTGGCGCGGGCCGGCCTCGCCGAGGCCGAGCTCGGTCAGTCGTGCCCAGACGTCGTAGAGCGCCTCGTCGCGGACCCAGCGGAGGACGAAGTTCTGCTGCACGGTGCTGCGGGCGTGGCCGCCGCTGTACTCGCGCATGATCTGGCCGAGGCCGCGGAACTGCTCCGGGCTGAGGTCGCCGCGGGTGATCTTGACCTCGACCGCGGAAAAGCCCTCTTGGCGCTGGGCCTGGACGTTGCTCGCCAGGAAGCGCTCGAACTCGGAGCGGTCGCCGTTTGGCGAGGCGGCCTGCGGCGGCGCCTTCGGGGCGTCGCCCTCCTCGTCGTCGTCGAACCGCAGGCGGGTGACCAGGTCGGCGTCGAATTCGCGCTCGGCGACCCAGTCGCCTTCGAGCTCCTCATCGAGCAGGTCGCGGAAGGCCTCGACGCCGATCTTGTCGACGAGGACCTTGATCCGGGCCCGGGCGCGGTTGACTCGCAGCCAGTCCTGGCGATCGAAGATGCGGAAGACGGCCTCGGAGACCTTGAGGTAGTCGCCGTTGTCGGCCTCGACGAAGTCGACGATCGTCGGCGCGACCCGGGCCATGATCGAGGTGCCACCGCCGACCCGGACCTCGAAGCCCTTGACCCCGTCCCGTTCGCGCGAGATGAAGGCGATGTCGTGGATGCCGGTGATCGCCCGGTCCTCGTCGGAGCCGGAGAAGGCGGTCTTGATCTTGCGCGGCATCAGCTGCGTCGTCGGGTGGCGGACGAAGTAGCGGACGAAGGCGCCGGCGTAGGGGGTCGGATCGAAGAGCTCGTCGGTCGCGACGCCAGCCCAGGGATCGCCGGTGACGTTGCGGACCGTGTTGCCGCAGCCCTCGCGCGAGGAGAGACCGACGACGGAGATCTCGCGGATCAGCGACTCCATGTCGCGCAGCGGCACATGGTGGATCTGGATGTTCTGGCGGGTGGTGATGTGCCCCTTGTTGAGCGGCGCGTACTTCTCGACCACCGAGGCGAAGGCATCCATCTGGTCCGGGGTGACGCCGCCGAAGGGGAGCTTGACGCGGACCATCTGCACGCCCGGCTGGCGCTGGCCGTAGACACCCTGTTTGAGGCGGAAACCGATGAACTCGGGCTCCTCGATCTTCTCGGCGAGGAAAGCCTCGGCTTCGTTGTCGAAGTCGTCGAACTCGCGCTCGATGATCGGAATGATGTGCCCGGGGACGTTGACGTAGGCCTCCGGGTTCTCCAAGGTGCCGACGCGGCCCTTGCCGCGCTGCTCCTTGTTCTCAGCGACTATTACCTCCATGGGGAGGAAAATAGCAAAACCTGACAGGGATTCAGGTATTTAGTTGGAAGCGGCTTTCTTCCGCGCCTCGAGCACGGCGGCGGCTTCGCCCGACTCGGCCACGTAACCGCCCTCCGGCTCGAGCGCCAGACCTGCCTCAGACCAGCCGGTGATGCCCGCGGTCAGCTTCGCCGCGTCGTAGCCGGCGTCGGCCAGCGCCGCCGCCGCCATCGAGGAGCGATTGCCGCCGCGGCAGTAGACGACGACCGGCCGCTCCTTGTCGATCTCCCCCGCCCGCTCGGCCAACTCGGCCAACGGCAGATGGGTGGCGCCGGCGATGCGGCCGGCCTCCCACTCGTGGTCGGCGCGCACGTCGACCAGCTGAGCGCCCTCCTCGATCAGTTTCTGGGCCTCCTCGCGTGAGACCTCGGGAGCATCCCCCGCCTCGGTCATCAGTCGATCTCCGTGCCCTCGATCAGGAACGCAACCCGGACGTGGGCGCGGTACTCGTCGAGGTTCTCGCCGCGGATCCCGGTCGAGACGATGTCGACGGCGCGGATGTTGCGCAGCGAGCCTTTGGCCTGCTCGAGCGCTTGTTTGGCCGCGTCGTCGGTCGAGGTCTTGGAGCTCCCGACCAGCTCGATGATTTTCACGACAGCCATGTCGATCCCTTTCCTTTCGACTCCTGGACCGCCTCCTTCGCGCCAACCCCCTCCAGCAGCGCCGCGCGCTGCCAGGCGCTGACCGCCGCCGGGGTCTCGCCCGAGGCGCTGGCGGTCTCCGCCTCGAACCGCGCCACCGCAGCGGCGATCGCCGCTGCCTCGTCTCCAGTCGCGGTCTTGGTTGCCACGAACCAAGCCTAACCGGGCTCGGAGTCCAGCGGCCGAACCCCTCACCGGAGGCCCCGATGGCGAACCCGAGTATCCGTCCGTACCCCAAAAGTACGGGTTGACAGCGATTACTAAGTGATCAAGGATCGATCACCATTCCAAGCCGCCATGGGAGGCGCAATATGACTCGCAAAATCCAGGGTTACGGTTGGGTCCCCGACCTGCCCGACGGCCGCGATCTGCTCTACGCGGCACCACTCAAACCACTCGCCAAACTGCCGCCGCGGGTCGATCTGCGGTCGAAATGCCCGCGGATCTACGACCAGGGTCAGCTCGGCAGCTGCACCGCCAACGCGATCGGCGGCGCGCTCCAGTTCGACCAGATCAAGCAGCGGCGCAAAGATTTCATGCCGTCGCGGCTGTTCATCTACTACAACGAGCGCGCGATCGAGGGGACGGTCAACTCCGACTCCGGGGCGATGATCCGCGACGGGATCAAGAGCGTCGCCAAACAGGGTTCCTGCAAAGAGGAAAACTGGCCGTACGACATCAGCGAGTTCCGGACCAAACCGCCGCGGCCCTGTTACGCCGAAGGGAAACAGAACCAGGCGATCCGCTACCTCAGCGTCGCCCAGTCGCTGAGCCAGATGAAGGGTTGCCTGGCCGAGGGCTACCCGTTCGTCTTCGGCTTCGTCGTCTACGAGAGCTTCGAGACCGCCGCGGTGGCGAAAACCGGCCACGCGCCGATGCCGAAAGCAAACGAGGAACCGCTCGGCGGCCACGCCGTGCTCGCCGTCGGTTACGACGAGAGCAAACAATGGTTCATCGTCCGCAACTCATGGGGCACCGGCTGGGGCATGCGCGGCTACTTCACCCTCCCCTACCCCTACCTGACCCAACCATCCCTGGCCCGTGACTTCTGGACCATCAGGGAAGTAGAGGGCACGGCCGCGGCACGCCGGCGCAAAAAAGCCAAAGGCCGCAAACCCAAAGGCTTCCGGCACTGAGCCCCAGTGGTCCTGCGCTTCGCTGAAGCCTTTTAGCCGCTAGAGGGGCGTCAATGCTTCAGCGAAGCTTCCGTCCCTCGGAAGCTAAGAGAAACGGGGCCGGCTTAACCCTTGGTCGGCCCCGCACTGGTGCCCTCTCAATTCGGAATTCGGCTTCGGTTGGAAGGTCCGGTGTCCCTCCGAATGAAGCACACGGACAGACGGTTGCGCGTCCAGGGCTCGAACAGCTGCGCGACGGCTTCAGGCGGAGGGACACCGGACCTTCCCCCAAACCCTGATCCCTAGTCGGGAGCTCGAAGCGAGCGTCGCGTACTACCCGTTGAGCCCCGGCACCGGAGTCCCGTGTTTGACGATCGCGCAGTTGAACGGCTCCGGGTCGAAGCTGTCGGTGAGGGCGCGGCCGGCGGGCGTGCCGGTGCCCGCCGTCATCCCTTTGCCGTTCGGTTTCTGGTGAGGCGGCGTGCCGCGGCCACACTGGATCGACTTGTCGCGGACGCCGTCGCGGGCGTCGATCACATCGTCGCCGCCGTTGCCGATGAAGACGTCTTCGCCGGGCTGGCCGAGCATGCTGTTGGCGCGACTGTCGCCGATCAGGACGTCCCAGTCGAACGAGCCCTCCATGTCCTCGTCGGTCGGGGAGAGGTGGACTTTGCGACAGCCCTTGATCACGTCGATCCAGGCAGCGTGAGCGGGGAAGGAGATGATCAGCAGGCCGGGGTGCGCCTGGGTCTCGGCGAAGGAAGCGTCGTCGCGGCCGGGACCGCCGACCAGGGCACCGCCGGCGCAGCCGCCGCCGGCGGCCAGTAGGTCGCCATTGGGCCCTCCGTAGAGGAAGGTCGGGCCAGGCAGGCCGCCGACCAGTCCGTCGGCGCCCGCGCCGCCGTAGAGTTTGTCGGCACCCGGGCCGGACTCGATCAGGTCGTCCTCGGGGCCGCCTTTGATCAGGTCGTTGCCTTCGCCGCCGGCCAGCCGCACGCCGCCGACGCTGAGCAGCGAGCCCTCGACCGCGAGGCTGTCGTTGCCGGGACCGAGATCGGCCATCAGCCAGCGGCCGGGACCGTTGGTCGGGCAGGAGAGCCGCTTCGCGTCGGCTTCGGGGTGGGTGCAGCCAGGACCGCTCGCCAGCGCCCCCCCGGCGCTGACGTTGAAGGCCTGCGCCACGTCGTCGAAGGCGACGACGAAATCGTCGCTGCCGACGCCGCCGACAATCTGCAGGCCGGCGCCACCACCCTCGGTCGGGTCGAGTTCGACGTAGGCCGACCCCTGCGGCGCCTTTTCCCTGCCGCAGGAAACCGTCCGCCCTTTCGCCCCCTGGCAGCCGTCGCTGCCCTGGCCGCCATTGATCGCGTCGAGGCCGCCGCCGCCGAAGATTTGGTCGTCGCCGGGACCGCCGTTGATCGCGTTCGCCTGCTTGTCGCCAAACAGGGTGTCGCGGAAGGCCGAGCCTTCGATGCTCTCGAACTGGAACAGCTTGTCGTGGCCGTCGCCGAAGGCCTTGTGCGCCTGCAGCGAGACCCAGACGCCGCTGCCCTTGCCGCCGGCGCGGGCCGTCGCGAAGGAGGCGATGTCGCCGCTGCCGGCACCGCCCGCCATCCGGTCGTAGCCGTAGTCGCCGTGGACGAGGTCGTCGTCGCCGGGGCCGCCGTTGACGATGTCGATGCCGAGGTCGCCGGCGACGTCGTCGGCGTTGCCGGCGCCGCCCAGCACCTTGTCGTCGCCGAGGTCGCCGTTGACCTGGTCGTCGGAGCCGGCGCCGCCGTCGACCGTGTCGTTGCCGCGACCGCCGTGGATCAGATCGGACCCCGGCCCGCCGCAGATCAGGTCGTTGCCGAGACTGCCGTAGATCACGTCGTTGCCCGCGCCGCCCCAGATCACGTCGCGGCCCGGCGTCCCGTGCAGGACGTCGTCGCCATCGCTGCCGACGATCTTCGCCTGGCGGCCGTGGCAGCGCGGGTTTTCCAGCTCGGTCCCGCGCTCGGTCGGCGCGGCGACCGCGAAAGCGGTGGTGGCCAGCAGGATGAGTAGTACGGCAGCAGCGAGCTTCTTCATCGATCTCTCAACAGATCATTTCCCAAAACGGATCGGCAGCGTCTTCGCGCCGCCGCTCCGAATGCCTGCACTCAGGCGCTGCGGATCAGCTTCTTGTTGACGAACTCGTCGGCCCCGTAGCGCCCCAGCTCGCGGCCGAAACCGGAGCGCTTGAAGCCCCCGAACGGCAGCTCCGGGCTGTCGGCCCCGACCAGGTTGACGTAGACCATCCCGGCTTCGATCTTGTCGGCGACCCGCTCCGCCTGCTCCTTGTCATTGGTCATCAGGTAGGAGCCCAGACCGAACGGGGTCTGGTTGGCGAGTGCTACGGCCTCGTCCTCGGAGCCAACTCGGTAGACCTGGGCGACGGGACCGAAGAACTCTTCTTGGGAGGCCTCCTCACCGGGCTTTATCCCGGTCAGGATCGTCGGTTCGAAGTAGTTGCCGTCGCGCTTGCCGCCGACGAGGACCTCGGCGCCGTTGGCGATCGCCCGCTTGACCTGGTCCTCGAGCCGGTCAGCAGCGGTCGCCGAGGAGAGTGGCCCGACCGCGGTGTCCTCAGAGGTCGGATCGCCCGGTTTCGCCGCCTCGAGCTGGGCCTTGAACTTCTCGAGGAACCCGTCGTAGAGATCGTCGGCGACGATGAAGCGCTTAGCCGCGTTGCAGGACTGGCCGGTGTTGTCGAGCCGCGCTTCGGCCGCCGCCGTCGCCGCCCCGTCGAGGTCGTCAGAGCCGAGCAGGATGAAGGGATCCGAGCCGCCGAGCTCGAGCACGACCTTCTTCAGGTTGGCGCCGGCGATCGCGGCAACGGCGGCGCCGGCGCGCTCGGAACCGGTGACCGAGACGCCGTGCACGCGCGGGTCGGCGATCACCCACTCGATCTGCTGGTTGGTCGCGTAGACGTTCTCGTAGGCGCCCTCAGGGAAGCCGGCCTCATCGAAGATCTGCGCCATCGCCGCCGCCGATTCGGGGCACTGGGGCGCGTGCTTGAGCAGGATCGTGTTGCCGATCACCAGGTTCGGCCCGGCGAAGCGGGCGACTTGGTAGTAGGGAAAGTTCCAGGGCATGATCCCGAGCAGGACCCCGAACGGGCTGCGGCGGATCAGCGCCGTGCCCTCGCCGCCGAGCAGCTCGATCGGCTCGTCGGCCATCAGGGCCTCGGCGTTGTCGGCGTAGAAGCCGTAGATGTCGCCGGCGAAGTCGACCTCCATCACCGCCTGCTCGATCGGCTTGCCCATCTCGCGGACGATGATCTCGGCCAGCTCCCGGCTGCGCTCCTTGTGGAGGTCGCCGACCTTCCGCACCAGCGCCGCGCGCTCCGCCACCGCCGTCGACGCCGGAAAGGTCCGGGAGGCCTGATCGGCGCGGTCGATCGCGGCGCGGAGCTCTGAGTCTGAGATCTCCGGGAACTCTTTGATCGTCTCGCCGGTGGCTGGGTTGATTACCGCGTAAGTGCTCATTCAGATCTCCCTGTGGCTGTTCATTGCAAGGTCGGTTCGAAGCCGAGGGCGTCCTCGACGGGCACGTAGTCCATCCCTACCCCCTCCGCCACCGCCGGGTGGGTGACCTTGCCGGCGGCGACGTTGACCCCGGGCCGCAACCCCGGGTCACGGCGGATCGCGTCGGCGACCCCGTGGTCAGCGAGCGCGATCGCGTAGGGCAGGGTCGCGTTGGTGAGGGCTTGGGTCGAGGTGATCGGGACCGCGCCGGGCATGTTGGCGACGCAGTAATGAATGATCCCGTCGACTTCGAAGGTCGGTTCGTGGTGGGTGGTCGGCCGCGAGGTCTCGAAGCAGCCGCCCTGGTCGATCGCGACGTCGACCATCACCGCGCCCGGTTTCATCAGCGCCAGCTGCTCGCGCCGGATCACATACGGGGCGCGGGCGCCGTGGACGAGCACGGCGCCGATCACGAGGTCGGCCCGCGGCAGCATCTCCTCGACCGCCAGGGTCGTCGAGTAGACGGTCGAGCAGCGGCCGTTGAAAATGATGTCGAGCTCGCGCAGGCGGTCGATCGAGCGGTCGAAGACGAAGACGTCGGCCTCCATCCCGATCGCGATGAAGGCGGCGTTCATCCCGACCACGCCGCCGCCGATCACGATCACATTGGCGGCGGCGACACCGGGCACACCGGCGAGCAGGATGCCGCGGCCGCCGTGCGGCTTCTCCAGCGCGTGGGCGCCAGCCTGGGTTGCGATCTTGCCGGCGATCTCGCTCATCGGCGCCAGCAGCGGCAGCCGCCCGTGCGAGTCCTCGACCGTCTCGTAGGCGATCGCGGTGACGCCGCTCTCGCAGAGACCCCTGGTCTGCTCGGGGTCGGGCGCCAGGTGTAGGTAGGTGAAGAGCAGCTGGCCCGGTCGAAGCATCTCGATCTCGCTCGCCTGCAGCTCCTTGACGTGGAGAATCATCTCCGCCTGCTCGAAGAGGGCGGGTGCGTCGTCGACGATCGCCGCCCCCTGCGCGGCGTACTCCTCGTCGCCGATCGCGCTGCCGTCGCCGGCGCCGGTCTGGACCAGCACCTCGTGCCCGTGCTCGGTCATTTCCCGCACCCCGGCCGGGGTGATGGCGACGCGGTACTCGTCGTCCTTGATCTCTGTCGGCACTCCGATCTTCATGCGATCAGCTCCCTCGCTCGCAGGGCCAGCCAGAACTCGATCCGGTCGTGGGCGCGGGAGAGGTCGCGACCGGTCAGCTCTTCGACCTTGCGCATCCGGTAGCGCAGCGTGTGGCGGTGGCAGTACACCTCACGGGCAGCGCGCTCCCACTGCCCGTTCTGCTCGATGAACGCCTCCAAGGAGCGCAGCAGCTCGCCGCCGTACTCCTCGTCGCCCGCTTCGATCGGCCCCAACACGCTGTCGCAGTAGAGGCCGAGCGCCTCGTCGTCCTGGATCGAGAGCAGCAGGGTGAAGGCGCCGAGGTCGCGCCAGGAAGCGACATCGGGGGCGGCACCGTTATGGAACGCGGTCGCCTCCAGCGCGCAGCGGGCTTCGTGGAAGGAGTGACGCAGGCTCTCCGGCGCGGCCGGGCGGCTGGCGGCGGCGCGGACGCCGTCGCGTTCGGGGGAGAGCGCGCGGCGGGCGTCGGCGGCAACGTCGATCGGGTCGCGGTCGGCGGCGTCGATCACCGCGCAGAGCAGCTCGCGGCCGCCGGTCTCGTGCGGAGCGACCACGGCGGGACAGGCCTCGGCGGCGAGCGCCCGTTCCAGTGCCCCGGTCGCGTCGGCCGGGCGGTCGAGGGCGAAGACGAGGACCGCCGCTTCGTCGCCGATCCCGAACGGCTCGAGCCGGCGGCGCAGCTCGGTCGCCTCCATGCGGCCGCCGAGGGCGCCGGCGAGGACGTCGCCGGCGAGGCGGCGCTCGGTCTCGTTGGCGACCCGGCGGCGCATCAGCTCGAGGGCGACGATCGCCACCGCCTGCTGCAGGATCAACCGCTCGAAGTCACCGAGGCCGCCGGAGTCGCGGACGATCGCCACCCAGGCCTGCGGCGGGCCGCCGCCGGGCGAGATCACCGGGTGGGCCAGCGCCCGCCCCGCGACCGAGGGGTGCGAGGGGACGAAGGGGTGGCCGTCGGCGGCGTGGCCGAGCGCCTCTTTGCGGATGCCGCCGATCGCGTCGGCGGAGAGCTGGCGGCGGAAGCCGCGGCCGGCGAGCCGCTCGCCACGGCCGTCGAGGATCGCCACCGTGCCACCGACCGCGGAGGCGATCGTCGCCGCGATTTCCTCCAGCCCGCGCTCCTCGAGGACCAGCCGCTCGAGCCGGCGCTGGACCGCGATCCCGCGCTGAAGGACCTCGTACTGCTCGTTGACGAGGCGGGCGAAAGCCTTCTCGGTGATCGCGATGAACGGCACCGAGTACGGCACCTCGAAGAGCGGGAAGTCGCGCTTCTCGGCCTCGTCGATCAGCGCTTTCGGCAGGCTCTCGTGACTGAAGCCGGTGCCGAAGCCGAGCCCGGCGAGGTTGCGGTCGGCGAGGATGCGGACGAAGGCTCGCTGCTTGGCCGCGGTGTCGAGCGGGATCCCGGTGGTCAGCATCAGCTCGCCGCCGGAGAGCCACGGGGTCGGGTCCTGCAGCTCGGAGATATGGACCCAGCGAACCGGCGCGGCCGCCGCTTTCGAGCCGGCCGCGAGGTCGAGGTCGAGCTCGTCGAGCAGGCTCTGGACGGTGAGCACCGCTACCTCAGTTACTACCCGATCCCAGGCCTCGGCGAGTCCTCGTCGGGTCGGTCGCCGCCGCCGAGGACGGGACGACCTGATCCCAGGCCTCGGCAAGCACGGTGCTGAGCACGTCGTGGATCTCCGCGAACTGCTCGCTGTCGGCGATCAGCGGCGGCGCCAGCTGGATCACCGGGTCGCCGCGGTCGTCGGCCCGGCAGATCAGGCCGCGTCGGTAGAGCTCGCCGGAGAGGAAGCCACGCAGCAGTTTCTCGGACTCCTCGTCGTTGAAGCTCTCTTTCGTCTCCTTGTCTTTGACCAGCTCGATCGCGTGGAAGTAGCCGGCGCCGCGCACGTCGCCGACGATCGGCAGGTCGCGCAGGCTCTCGAGCATCTGGCGGAACTCGCCCTCTTTGGCGAGGACATGGCCGCAGAGGTCCTCGCGCTCGTAGACATCGAGGTTGGCCATCGCGATCGCCGACGCGATCGGGTGTCCGGCGAAGGTGAAGCCGTGGGCGAAGGAGGCGGTTCCTTCCATGAACGGCTCGGCGACCTTGTCGGAGGCGATTACGCCGCCCATCGGCGCGTAGGCCGAGGTCAGGGCCTTGGCGACGGTGATCATGTCCGGGACGTAGTCGAAGCGTTCGCAGCCGAAGTAGTGGCCGAGGCGGCCCCAGGCGCAGATCACCTCGTCGGAGATCAGCAGCACGTCATGGCGGTCGCAGATCTCGCGCACCTGCTGGAAGTAGCCGTCGGGCGGGACGAAGCAGCCGCCGGCGTTCTGGACCGGCTCGAGGATCACCGCGGCTACGCTCTCCGGCCCCTCGAAGACGATCCGCTCCTCGATCGCATCCGCAGCCCAGGTTTCCTCGCGATCCTGCGGCCAGCGGTAGAGGTTGGTGTTGGGGACGTGGCTGGTGCCCGGGGTGAGTGGCTCGAACTGGGTCCGAAGCTCGGTGATCCCGGTTGCCGAGAGCGCTCCCAGCGAGGTGCCGTGGTAGGCGACCTCGCGGGCGATCAGCTTGTGCTTCTGGCCTTTGCCGAGGGCGCGGTGGTAGTTGCGGGCGAGCTTGATCGCCGACTCGACCGCCTCCGAGCCGCCGGAGGTGAAGAAGACGCGATTGAGGTCGGCCGGCGCCAGCGAGGCGATCCGCGCCGCCAGTTCGATCGCCTTCGGGTGCGCGTAGCTCCAGAGCGTGTAGAAGTCGAGCTCTTCGACCTGGCGGGCCGCCGCCTCGCCGTACTCGGTACGACCGTGGCCGGCGTTGACGCAGAAGAGGCCGGAGAGGCCGTCGAGGTAGCGCTTGCCGTTCTCGTCGTAAACGTAGCAGCCCTCGGCGCGGGTGATGATCGGGATCGGGTGGTCGGCGTCGTAGCCCCCCATTCGCGAGAAGTGCATCCAGAGGTGGCGCCGGGCCAGCTCCTGCAACTCGCTCCCTACCTGCGCCTGCGACATGGTCGCCATTCCGCTCTCCTTCTCGCCTACGACGATATGGACAAAGCTAGACCCAGGATGGCACAACCGCAAGTGTTCGTTGGGTCAAGTCAGGCCGGGTCGCTTGTACGCCACGTACAAGCGAGAGCTGTGCTTTTGGGACATTCGCCACTTGCGTATTGGTCCAGATGGGCTTACCGTCGCCCCAGACCGCCGCTCGCCACGGAATGGGTCGAGAACAGGAGGCAGATCGTTGGAGAGTGCAGCTGTTCCCACGCCGGACGCACCCGCGGTCTCCCCGCACGGGGTCGAAGACAAGGGCCTGAAGAAGAACGCGATCGGGTTCGTCTCCAGCGTCGTCATCGGCGTCGCCTCCACGGCGCCGGGCTACAGCCTCGCCGCCACGCTCGGCTTCGTCGCCGCCGCGGTCGCCCTGCAGGCGCCGGCGATCCTGCTGATCAGCTTCGTCCCGATGTTCCTCGTCGCCGGTGGCTACTACTACCTGAACAAAGCCGACCCCGACTGCGGCACCAGCTTCTCCTGGGTGACGAAGGCGATGGGCCCGCAGCTGGGCTGGATCGCCGGCTGGACGATCGTCGTCGCCGACATCATCGTGATGGCGAACCTGGCCCAGATCGCCGGCCTCTACACCTTCGAGCTCTTCAGCTGGACCGCGGCGGCCGAATCGACTGCGGCGGTAACGGCGGTCGGCGTGATCTGGATCATCGTCATGACCGCGATCGTCGTGATCGGGATCGAGCTCTCGGCCCGCACCCAGGTCGGGCTGCTGGCGGCGGAGGTCTTCACCCTGGCGCTGTTCGCGATCGTCGCCCTGGTCAAGGTCTACAGCGGCGACGCCGGGCTGAATTCTGTCCATCCCGACATCAGCTGGCTCAACCCGTTCTCGCTCAGCCCCTCCGAGATCTCCGCCGGGATGCTGCTCGCCGTCTTCATCTACTGGGGCTGGGACACGACCGCAACCGTCAACGAGGAGACCGAGGATCCCGGCGAGGCGCCGGGCAAGGCGACCGTGGTCAGCACCCTGATCCTGCTCGGAATCTACGTGATCGTCGCGATCGCCGCCCAGGCCTACGACGGCGTCAAAGGGCTGGTCGCCGAACCCGAAGACGTGCTCAGCCACCTCGGCACCGAAGTCTTCGGCTCGCCGCTCGACAAGATCCTGATCATCGCCGTGCTCACCTCGGCCGCCGCCTCGACCCAGACGACGATTCTGCCGACGGCGCGAACGACGCTCTCGATGGCGCGGGCGCACGCGATGCCAGGCAGCCTCGGCCGGGTCCACCCGCGCTTCCTCACCCCCCACATCTCGACGATCCTGATGGGAGCCCTCTCGGTGATCTGGTACGTCGGCCTGACCTTGGTCAGCGAAGACATCCTCTTCGACTCGCTGGCCGCGCTCGGCCTGATGATCGCCTTCTACATCGGCATCACCGGCTTCGCCTGCACGATCTACTACCGGCGCGAGCTGACCAGGAGCGTCAAGAACTTCTTCTTCGTCGGCGTCGGTCCCACCGTCGGCGGCGCGATCCTCTTCTACCTGCTGGTCAAGAACGCGATCGAACTCTCCGACCCGGCCAACTCGGAATCCGGTAATTCCTGGCTCGGGATCGGCCCGCCGTTGCTGATCGCCGTCATCTTCCTCATCCTTGGGATCGTTCTGATGTTCGTCCAGTGGCGCAAGATGCCGGCCTTCTTCAAGCGCAAGCCCCAGGTCGTCCCGGCCGGCTTCCTCGAGGGCGAAGCGCCGCCGCCGGGGCCGACCGGCGTCGCCGAGGGCTCGACCGGAGCTGAGGACTGATGGCCGCGCTGGTAGTCGGATATGACGGTTCGGCCCAGGGCGAAGCCGCGCTGGAGGGCGCGCTGGCGCTGGCGCCACAGCTCGGCGACGAGATCGTCGTCGTCTTCGGTTACGCGCCGCCCGGGATCTGGGGCGGCGAGATCGCCGAACACGAGGAGGCGATCGAGGAGTTCGGCGAGAGGGTGACGAAGCAGGCCCGCGAGCAAGCCTCGGCGCGGGGCGTGGAGATCGAAATCGAACTGGTCGCGAGACGGCCCGCCGAGGCGCTGATCGAGGTCGGCGACGATCGCAATGCGCGGATGATCATCGTCGGCAGCCACGGCGAGTCGCAGCTGAAGGGGATGATCCTCGGCTCGACCGCGAACAAGCTCCTGCACCTCTCCGACCGGCCCGTGCTGGTCGTCCCCGCCAAGAGCTGAACCCGGCGCGCGGCAGGCGCTCACCTGCCGATGTGGAAGCCGATCCGCTCGGGGATCCCGGCGACGGCGGTGGCGATCCGGCCGGGGGCACGGCCGGCCAGCTCCGCCTCCTCCTTGGCGAGGATCCCGAGCCGGATCGCCTCGCCGCCGATCCAGTGGAACGGCTCCGGTGGTACCCGCGGCGGTGAGGGATCGATGAAGGCGAGGCGGGCGGGCTCGTCGCGCTGGTCAAGGACGAGCGAGGCGAGTGAGCGGGCGACCATGTGCGCGGGGCCGACGCCGTTGCCGGTGTAGCCGGCGGCGACGAAGGCGCGGCCGCGGCGCAGCGGCATGACCAGCGGCAGGTGGGTCGGCGAAGCGTCGATCGGGCCGCCCCAGGCGTGGGTGATGCGCTTCCCGCGCAGGCCCGGGAAGTAATCGAGCAGGTGTTGGGAGGTCGCGGCGACGACCTCGCGGTCGAGCTCGGAGCGGCCGCCTGTTCGCCCCCCCATCGCGATTCGGCCGCCGCCCCAACCGAAGGCGATGCGGCCGTCGGGGGTCGTGCGAAAGTAATGAAGCAGGGCGCGGCTGTCGGTGATGCACTCGCCGCCGGTCCAGCCGAGCTCGGCGATCAGCTCCGGCACCGGCTCGGTGATGACGATGTGGGAGGAGGCGATCGAGAGCCGCCCACGCAGGGGACCGCCGTGACCCTTGGCGGCGCCGCCGATCGCCAGCACCGCGCGCGACGCCCGCACCGAGCCCGACTCGGTCCGCAGCTCGACCCCGTCGGGTCCTTCGCGGAACGAGCGCACCGGCGAGGACTCACAGATCAAGACCCCGGCGGCGCGCAGGCGGTCGCGAATCCCGAGCGCGAGCCGAGCCGGCTGGACGCTGGCCGAGGTCGGGCTGGCGGCGCCGGCGCGGAGGGCCGGCGAGGCGCAGCGGCTCGCGACCTGCTCGGCGCTGAGCTCGACCAGTGCCTCCGGCACGCCGAGCTCGCGACAAGCCGCGACCGCTGCCGACCAGCTGCCATCGTGCGCCGGGGTGGTCGAGACGTGGAGGTACTCGGTGGGGTGGAACCAGGCGTCGACCTCCTGCTCCTCGCAGAAGGCGCCGATCCCTTCGACCGAGCGCTCGGCGGCGCGGGCGACGGCGAGCGCCGGCCCGTCGCCCCAGCGCCGGCGCATCGAGGCCAGGGAGAACCACATCGCGTTGCAGAAGCCGCCGTTGCGCCCGCTCGGGCCGTGCCCGCAGAGCTCCGCCTCGAGCAGGACGACGCGCGCCTCCGGCTCCAGCTGGCGCAGGTGCCAGGCGGTCCAAAGGCCGGTGAAGCCGCCGCCGACGATGACGACGTCCGCCTCGAGCCGCTCGGCGAGCGGCGGCGCCGGCGCCACGGCCCCCGCCTCCGCCAGCCAGTAGCCGAGTCGCGTGTGCTCCATGGAAATGAAGTCTCGCGGACCGGCGACGCGGCCGGCGTAGACTCGCGACGATGTCCGATCGCAGTCAGGACTCGACCCCCTACGTCGACGCCCTGCTCGCCTACTCGGCGCTCGAGCCCGGCCGCTTCCAGGTCCCCGGCCACAAGGGCGGCGCCGGCGCCGACCCGAAGATGCGGGAGCTGGTCGGCGAGACGGGGCTGCGCAACGACATCCCCTCGATCACCGAGGGCGTCGACATCGGCCCCGAACCGACGCCGTTCCAACAGGCGCAGCTGCTCGCCGCCGAGGCCTGGGGGGCGGCGCGCAGCTGGTTCCTGATGAACGGCGCCTCGCAGGGCAACCACTCGACCTGCCTGGCGCTGGCCCACATCGGCAACCGCGTCGTCGTCCAGCGCAACGTCCACTCCTCGGTGATCGACGGCCTCGTCCTCAGCGGCATGCGCCCGGCCTTCGTCTCGCCCGAGCTCGACGCCGAGCTCGGGATCGCCCATGGCCTCACCCCCGACTCGCTGGCAGCGGCGCTCGACGAGACGCCCGGCGCGGTGGCGGCGATGGTCGTCTCGCCGACCTACTTCGGAGCCTGCGCCGACGTCGCCGCCCTGGCCGAGGTCGCCCACGCCCGCGGCGTGCCGCTGGTGGTCGACGAGGCCTGGGGCGCGCACCTCCACTTCCACCCCGACCTGCCGGCCGACGCCCTCGCCTGCGGCGCCGACCTCGTCACCTCCTCGACCCACAAGATCGTCGGCAGCCTGACCCAGGCGGCGATGCTCCACCTCGGCACCGGCGGCCGCATCGACCCGGCCGTCGTCGACCGCTGCGTCAGCCTGGTCGAAACGACCAGCCCCAGTGGCCTCTTGACCGGGTCGCTCGACGCCGCCCGCCGCCAGGCGGCGGTGCACGGGGTCGAGCTCCGGAGTGAGACCTTGGCGGCGGTGGCGAAGACCCGCGAGGCGATCGCCGCGATCCCGGGGCTGGCGGTGCTCGACGACTCGATGGTGGGCAGGCCGGGGATCGCCGGCTGGGACCCGATGCGGCTCTCGGTCGACGTCCGCGGCACCGGCTCGACCGGGTACCGGCTGGCGAAAACGATCTTCTACTCGCACGGGATCGACCTCGAGCTCTACTCCGAGAACGTCGTCGTCGCAATCTTCGGCCTCGGCGAGCCCGCCGCGGCGGCCGGGGCGCGGCTGGTCGAGGCGATGCGCGGCGCGGTCGGCGAGCTCGAAGCCGAGCCCGGACCGCCGCAGGAGAAGCTGGCGCCGCCGCCGCCCTGGGGCGAGCTGGTAATGACCCCGCGCGAGGCCTTCCTCGGCCCGCAGGAGGTGATTCCCTTCGACAGCGCCGCCGGCCGGGTCGCCGCCGAGGGCCTCGCTGCCTACCCGCCCGGGATCCCCAACGTCCTCCCCGGCGAGCGCCTCACCGCCGAGACCCTCGACTACATCCGCGAGAGCGTCGCCCACGGCGGCTACGTCCGCGGCGGCTCAGATCGCGAGCTGAAGACCCTGCGGGTCGCGAAGAATCCCTGAACGAGCAGGTTTTCTGTTGCATATAGCGTTTTCCGACCATGAAGAGATGGAGAAGCGAAAGCCGCGACCATCAGCGGCCTGCAGCAGTACTACGGTGACACCTGGCGCAACGGCACCGAGAAGCTTGTCGGGCACGGCGACCGAGTCAGCCGGACTCGCTGGCGGTTCGACTTCAGCTTTAGGTTCGCCGGCGACGAAGGGTGCTTCGGCGTGGTGACCGCCTGGAGGGGCCGCTACGGCCGCATCTTCACCAACGTGGAGCCTGACCCGGAACTGACCAGCGCCCGCTGCTTCTGAGCCGTCCGCCCTCCCGGCCGACGAGGGCGATCCTCTAGGTTGTCGGCGATGGCCAGCTTCGACGCGATCGCCGACCTGCCGCTGACGATCGAGTCCTGCGCCTTCGACGGCCTCGAATTCCAGCTCGGCGAGTTCGAACGGCTGACGACGGTGATCAAGTTCTCCGGCGGCGGCCAGGAGGGCGTCGGCGAAGACGTCGTCTACGACGCGGTCGACCACATCGGCCAGCAGAGCCACGGACCGCCCGACGGCCTGGTTGGCTCCTTCACCTTCGCCGAGTTCTCCGCGCGGCTCGACGGGATCGACCTCTTCCCCGCCGGCCCGCCGGTGCGCGGCGAGGTCTCCGAGGACTACCGCCGTTGGGCCTTCGAGTCGGCGGCACTCGACCTGGCGCTGCGGCAGGCCGGGACCAACCTCGCCGCGGCGCTCGGCCGCGAGGCCAGGCCCGTCAACTTCGTCAGCTCGATGCGACTGGCCGGCTTCGGCGAGGACGAACGCTCGACGATCGAGCCGCTGCTCGCCCGGCTCGCCGTCTACCCAACGCTGCGCTTCAAGCTCGACCCCGTCAACGACTGGGACGACGAGCTGATCGCCGCCCTGGCCGCGACCGGCGCCGTCGACTCGCTCGACCTCAAGGGCTTCTACAAAGACACCCCGGTCGACGTCGAGACCGACCCCGAGCTCTACGCGAAGCTGATACACGCTTTTCCCGATGCCTGGCTAGAGGATCCCGATGTGACGGCCGAGACGAGGCCCCTTCTGAATCCGGTCTCGGAGCGGGTCACCTGGGACGCGCCGATCCACTCGATCGCCGACATCGAGGCGATGCCGTGGTCGCCGCCAAAGACGGTGAACGTCAAGCCCTCCCGCTTCGGCCCGGTCCGCAACCTCTTCGCCGCCTACGACTACTGCGAGGAGCGCGGGATCGGCGCCTACGGCGGCGGCCAGACCGAGCTCGGCCCCGGCCGCGGCCAGATCCAGTACCTGGCCTCGGTCTTCCACCCCGACACCCCCAACGACGTCGCCCCTTCCGGCTACAACGACCCGGCCAAAGCGACCAAACCGGGCCTGCCCTCGAGCCCGCTCGAGCCGGCGATCGACGCCCTCGGCTTCCGCTGGCTCGGCTAGCTCACCGAGGTTGCCTTTTCCCCGCTATACGAGGGGAAAACGCAACCTCAACGCGTTCGGGTAGCCGAACGATTGCTTCGGCCGACCGAACTCCTGGTTTCGGCTACGTTGGCCTCAGTCCCGTCCTTCCCTTCCGCCGACAAGGAGCATCCAAGATGGCCGACAAGTCCTTCGCCGACGCGCTCAACGAGCAGATCGCCAACGAGTTCGCGGCTTCGCAGCAGTACGTGGGTGCCGCCGTCTACTACGACGCCGAGACCCTCCCCCGCCTCGCTGCCTTCTTCTACCGCCAGGCGCTGGAGGAGCGCGAGCACGCGATGATGATGATCCGGTACCTGCTCGACGTCGGCGAGGCGGTCCACATCCCCGACATCAAGTCGGTCGAGACGACCTACGTCGACGGCTCGGAGCCGGTGAAGATGGCGCTTGAGCAGGAGAAACGAGTCTCCGACGAGATCTTCTCCCTGTTCGAGCTGGCGCGCGACCTGAAGGACTACCGGGCCGAGCAGTTCCTGCAGTGGTTCGTCAAGGAGCAGGTCGAGGAGGTGGCGCTGATGGGCGACCTGCTCAACGTCGTCGAGCGCTCGAAGGAGAACCTGCTGCTGGCCGAGGAGTACATCGCCCGCGAGAGCCTCGGCGAGGAGGGCTCGGACCCGACCGCGCCGCCCGCCGCCGGCGAGGGCTGAGCAGGGCGGGGCGCCTTTGTCCCTACGGGTGGGACAAGGGCGCCCTACCCCAGCCAGCCGGCGCGCCGCCGCATCGTTTTGATGCGCCGGAACTCGGCGATGTCCTCGCGCAGCGCCGCCGGCGCCGGCGCCGGCAGGAAGCGCGCCGGCAAGGGGGACTCGGAGACGCCGTCCTCGCGGGCGGTGACACGGTAGGCGCGGGCGCCGCGGCGGGCGGTCACGGCCGAGGGCGAGTCTTCGCCCTCCCAGAGCAGGCCGGCGTAGTCGTCGAGGCCGTAGCCGCCCGGCATGCCGTCGGCGACTGCCTCGAGGTAGGCGGCGCGGCGCTCGGGTTCGTTGTTGTAGTGGACGCAGAGGCTGCCGGAGAGAAGGCCGAGGCCGGCGGCCGCCAGCGGCTTGCCGGAGGACTTGGTGATCCCGGCCTCAAACCAGCACATCGCCCCGGCGCTCTGGCCGGCGAGGACGACCCCGCGCCGCCAGGCGAGGCTGAGGATCGAGGCGATGTCGTGCGCCTCCCAGACCGCGAGCAGGTTGACGAGGCTGCCGCCGCCGACGTAGATCAGGTCCTGGGAGAGGAGGTGGTCGCGGAGCGCCATCGGCCGCCGTCCGAGCCGGAACAGCGAGAGGTCCGACGGTTCGCATGAGCGCTCGCCGAAGGCGGCGTAGAAGCGGCCGATCTGGTCGGAGGTGTCGCCGCTGGCGGTCGGCAGGATGCAGATCCGCGGCCGCTCGGCGCCGCGTTCGCCCGCCAATCGCAGCAACAGCTCACAGACGGCGCGGTCGGGCGGGCGCGAGCTGAAGTCGTGGCCGCCGAGGGTGAGGATTCGCCGCACCGGCGTGGCCGGCGCGGTGGTCGGGGAGCCGTCGCCATTGGCCCCTGGCGGGCCCATCAGGGCGCGACCGCGGTGGACAGCGCCTCGGGCAGCGGCGCCTCCGGGACGACACCGCGTTCGCCGAGGTAGGTCGTCGCGATCCTCATCTCGACCACCCGCTGCCCGGCGACGTCGAGCCGGTAACCATGGGCCTCGGGCCGGGAGGAGATCACCCGGCTCAGTTCCTGCCCCGTGAAATGGAGCGCGGCGCCGTCTTCAGCCGCGTAGCCGGCGACCATCCCCTCGCGCAGGAAACGGTGGTAGGACTCGCGGCGCTTGGAGCCCGGCTCGTAGTGGACGCAGTTGCTGAACGGCAGCAGGCCGAGGCCTTCGAGCCGCTTCGGCGCCCCGTGGAAGCCGGTGACGGCCTCTCTGAACCAGCAGAGGGAGCCGGCCGAAAGGCCGCAGAGGATCACCCCGGCCTCCCACGCTTCGCGCAGGATCTGGTCGATGCCGTGGGCGCGCCAGACGCCGAGCAGGCTGATCACGCTGCCGCCGCCGACGTAGATCAGGTCCTGGGAGAGGAGGTGCCGGCGCAGGTCCTCGGGACCCTGCTCGCGGCGGAAGAGGGAGATGTGGCTGGCCTCGCAACGGATCGCGGAGAAGGCGCGGTAGAAGCGGACGATGTAGTGGTCGGCGTCGCCACTGGCGGAGGGCAGGAAGCAGACCCGGGGGCGCTCGGCGCCGGTCAGGGCGAGCACATAGTCATCGAGCAGCGGGTTCCCCGACTCCATCGAGAAGCCGCCGCCCCCGAAGGCCACAATCTGTCGCGGCACGGTTTTCATTACTCAATACTCGCGCGAGCCGGCGCCGGCGTCGTTATCCATCGGTCCGAACTTCGCCGCCCCCCGCTCGCCCCCGTGTACAGGCGCCTAAAGAGGCACGTAGACGCGCCGCAGGCGGTCGCGGGCGCGATGCAGCCTCACCTTCGCCGTCCCTTCCGGGATGCCGAGCTTGCGGGCGATCTCGGCCTGGCTCAGATCCTGGCTGTAGCGCATCTCGAGCAGCTCGCGATCGCGCTCGTTGAGCCGTTTCAGCGCCGCGTGCAGGTCAGCGAGCTCGACCGTCGCCACCACCCGCTGATCCTCGACCCCCTCCTGCGCCTCGATCGCCGCGGTCGGATCGGGACGGACCCGGGCGTGCTGGCGGAAGGCCTCGTTGCGGACGATCGTCGCCAGCCACTGGTTGCGGCGCTCGGCCTCGCGCAGGGTCGAGCGATGCCGCCAGGCGCGGAGCAAGGCGTCCTGGGCTATGTCCTCGGCTTCGCTCGGATTACTCGCGTAGCGATACGCAAGGCGTAGGCAAACCCTATGTGCCTCTCCCCACTCCCAGCCATCGTCGTTCCCATCGAGATGGTCATCTGGAGTGCTGATCAAACGAACTTACATAAGTGATGAGCACGTGAGGGAACTTAAGCGTTGAAACTGTTCTGATCGATTGGGGGTCTCCCACAGAACCGGTATGAAAACGGTAAGAAATGAGAACGGGCAGGGCGCGGAGCGCGCCTACGACGCGATCGCCGCGGTCTATGACGACTTCACCGCCCACCACGACTACGAGCTCTGGCTCGGGAATCTGCTGCCGCGGATCGAATCGCACGGGATCCGCGGTCGCCGCCTGCTCGACGTCGCCTGCGGCACCGGCAAGAGCTTCATCCCACTGCTCGAAGACGGCTGGGAAGTGACCGCCTGCGACGTCTCGGCGGCGATGGTCGAGATCGCCCGAGAGAAGGTTGGCGACGAAGCGGAGCTGGCGGTCGCCGACATGCGCGAGCTGCCCGTGTTCGGTGAGTTCGACCTGATCTGGTGCCTCGACGACGCCGTCAACTACCTGCTCGAGGGTGAGGAACTAGAGCGAGCGCTGGCGGCAATGGGCCGCAACCTGGGGCCGCAGGGCCTGCTCGCCTTCGACGTCAACACGCTCGCCTCCTACCGCACCTTCTTCGCCGAAGAAGTCACTGTCGAGCAGAGAGGGCGGCGGATGACCTGGCGCGGTCACGGCAGCCCCGAGCAGGGGGCGGGGGCGATCTTCGAGGCCAGCCTCACGGTCGAAGGAGCGGACGAGGTCAGCGTCCACCGCTCGCGCCACTACCCCGAAGCCGAGGTGCTGGCGGCACTGGCGGCGGCAGGCCTCGAAGCCGTCGATGTCTTCGGGCACGACCACGCGGTGATCCCCGAGCAGCCGCTCGACGAGGTTCGCCACACGAAGGCGGTCTACGTCGCGCGGACTGCTCGGGGTTGAGGTGCCTAGCCCCCTATGCAGCCTCTGAGGAGAAAGCCGGCTCCGGCATCTCTGCCAGCTCGCCGCTCTCCTCCGCTTGTGGCTCGGCGACCGGCTCGAGGACGAACGCCGCGACGGCCACCGCGACCGCGACCAGGCCGGCCGCAATCAGGAAGGCGAGCCGGTAGCCGCTGGTCAGCGCCTGGGCGGCGGAGTCGCTGCCGCCGAGCAGGTCGGAGGTCCGGTTCGTCGCCAGCGTCGCCAGGACCGCGAGACCGAGGGCGCCGCCGACCTGGAGGCTGGTGTTGACCAGACCGGAGGCGAGACCTGCCTCCTGCGGCGCGACGCCGCCCATCGCCAGACTCATCAGCGACGGGAACGAGAGCCCGGCGCCGCCGCCGATCAGGACCATTGCCGGCAGCACTTCGGTCCAGTAGCTGCCGCCGACCGAGATCTGGGAGAGCAGCAGCAGCCCGGCGGCGATCGCCACCAGGCCCGGCAGCAGCGTCGCCCGCGGCCCGAACCGGAGGTTCAGTTTGGCCGAGAAGCCAAGCGAGAGCAGGCCGATCAGGCCCGTCACCGGCAGGTAGGCGAGGCCGACCTCGAGTGAGGTGAAGCCGAGCACGCGCTGCAGGAAGAGAGCGCCGAGGAAGAACATCCCGAACATCCCGGCGACCATCAGGCTCTGGATCACGTTGGCGCCCGCCAGGTTGCGCGAGCGGAAGATCCCGAGCGGCACCAGCGGTTGCGCCGCCCGCGTCTCGCGGACGACGAAGGCCGCGAACAGCGCCAGCGCGCCGGCGGCGAAACCGAGCGTGTGGGACGAGGCCCAGCCGTAGTTGGGGACCTCGACGATCGCGTAGACGCCGATCATCAGCGCCGAGACGATCAGCAGCGCGCCGGGGACGTCAGCGCCCTGCGAGAAGCCGAGACCTTTGTCTTTGCGCAGCAGGCGCAGCGCCAGCACGCCAGTCACCGCGGCGATCGGCAGGTTGACGAAGAAGATCCAGTGCCAGGAAATCGCCTCGGTGAGGACGCCGCCGAGCAGCAGCCCGATCGAGCCGCCGGCGGAGGCGACGAAGCTGTAGACGCCGATCGCCTTCGCCTGCTCGCTCGGCTCCGGGAACATCGTCACGATCATTCCCAGGATCACGGCGGAGGTGAGGGCGCCGCCAACGCCCTGGATGAAGCGGGCGGCAACGAGCACGGCCTCGCTCTGGGCCAGGCCGCAGGCGAGTGAAGCGAGGGTGAAGACGGTGAGACCGACGAGGAAGACGCTGCGGCGCCCGAGCAGGTCGCCGAGGCGTCCCGCCAGCAGGAGCAACCCGCCGAAGGCGATCAAGTAGGCGTTGACCACCCAGGCCAGGCTTGACTGCGAGAAGCCGAGGTCGTCCTGGATCGAGGGCAGCGCGACGTTGACGATCGTGGCGTCGAGGACGATCATCAACATCCCAATGCAGAGGACGACAAGCGCGATCCAGCGGTTGCCGTCTGAGTTGGAGTTGGTGGATGGCTGAGTTAGGCTGTTATTCATAAGTGACATGGGATGATCACTGTATCAGTGATAATAACTAGATGCGTTAAGATCCATAACAATTGACGATCAATTGATGGAATAGCCATGAACCCAGCCACCGCAACCGGATCGATCGGACTCCTCACCCAGCTCTCGCGGGTCGTCTACAGACGCGCGACCGAGGACGTGATCGGCATGCGCCTCAAGCAGCTGATCGCCCTCGACCACCTGCGCGACACCGAGAGCTGCCTGCAGCAGGGACTGGGCCAGATGCTGATGCTGGATCCCAACAACTGCGTGCTGCTGCTCAACGATCTCGACGACGCCGGCTACGTCGAGCGCCGTCGCGACCCGCAGGACCGCCGCCGCCACATCGTCGAGATCACGCCGGCGGGCCTGGCCGCCCTCGAGGAGGCCGAGCGCAAGCTGGAGACGCTCGAGGACGAGGTGCTGGGGAACCTGAGTCCGGCGGAGCGGGGGCAGCTGCACGAGCTGCTGACGAAGGCGCTGGGCGATCAGGAGGTCTAGGACGGGTTGGTCTGGAGGGGGTGGGTGACCCTCCGCCGGAAGCCGTTCCGCAGGTGTTTGTGCTCCGGGGGCGCCACCCGTTGCCCGTGAGCTTCATTCGGAGGGTCACCCACCCCCTCCCAACGAATCCGACTCCAAACCCTCCTGGTGCCGGAAGCTTTCGTGAGCCGGAAGCTCACCGGCCTCTTGCGGGAGAGCTTCCGTCCCCTGGAAGCTGGGAGAGAGATGGGTCGGCGGTGACCCCTGGTCGGCCCCGCCCTTCCGACCTCCCAATTCGGAATCAGGCTTTCGGTTGGGAGGTGCCGGGTCCC
>DATKIA010000058.1:0-2436 GCA_035509895.1 Solirubrobacterales bacterium | reverse complement strand
TCGAAAAGATCGTCGCCTGGCTCGACGAGAGGAAATTGATCTAGATGGCAGGCATTCTGGTTTACGCCCTCCACGACGACGAGGGCAACTTCAACAAAAACTCTCTCGGTGCCATTTCCGAGGCGGCGAAGCTGGCCGGCGAAATCGGTGGCGAGGCTTCGGCTCTCGTTGTCGGTGACATCGCCGACGACGCCTGCGCCGGGCTCGGCAACTGGGGCGCCGCCAAGGTCTACCGCGCGAAAAGCGTGCCCGAGGGCCTGGCCCAGCCGATCGTCGACGCGATGGCGAAGGTGATCCAGGACAACGGCATCTCCTACGCCCTGTTCGGCGGCGGCCTGCTCGGATTCGAGATCGGTGCCGGCCTCACCGCCCGCCTCAACGCCGGTGTCACCATGGAGGTCACCGAGGTCAAGGTGCAGGATGGCAAGCTCGTCGCCGAGCGCCCGATCCTGCAGGACTCCCAGATCGCCGATGTCGGTTACGTCAGCGAGCCGGGGATCATCATCAGCCGCCTCAACGCCTTCGACGCCAAGGAGAGCGGCGGTTCCGCCGCGGTCGAGGACATCGAGGTCGAGCTCTCGCCCTGGTCGACCAAGGCGACGATGGTCCAGCGCGGCGAGCAGCGCGGCGCCGACGTCAACATCGAGGACGCCGACATCCTCGTCGGCGGCGGTCGCGGCCTCGGCGCAGCCGAGGGCTTCAAGCTGGCCGAGGAACTCGCCGAGTCGATGGGCGGCGCCGTCGCCGCGACCCGCGCGGTCGTCGACGCCGGCTGGTACCCCTACGCGGCCCAGATCGGTCAGACCGGGAAGACGGTGGCGCCGAAGCTGTACCTCGCCGCCGGCATCTCGGGCGCGATCCAGCACAAGGTCGGGATGCAGAACTCGGAGAACATCCTCGCGATCAACAAGGATCCGAACGCTCCGATCTTCGAGTTCTCGGACCTCGGCGTGGTGGGCGATCTGCACAAAATCGTCCCCAAACTGACCGAGGCGATCAAAGCCAAGAAGGGCGGCTGAGCTCCGGCTCAGTCGTCTCTCAGCTCGAAAGGAGTTCGAGATGCCAGCAGTTGCGCCGAGCGAGTACCCGCCCCCGTTCGACTCCGCCAGCGTGATCGGTCCGCCGACCGACGCGCCGGAGGACCGGATCGAGGTCGGTGTCGCGATCGTCGGCGGCGGGCCCGCCGGGCTCGCCTGCGCCAACAAACTGATGCAGCTGCTGGAGAACGAGCCGGAGCTGACCGAGAAGCTCGGCGAAGTTCCGGTCGCCGTGATCGAGAAGGGCAAAGTCGCCGGCGCCCACCTGCTGTCCGGCGCCAACGTCGACCCCTCGGCGCTGGAACGGCTGTTCCCGGACCTGCCGCCGGCAGAGTGGCCGCCGGTGTACCAGGAGGTGACGAAGGACGCGACCTACTTCCTCACCCCGAAGAAAGCGTTCCCGCTGAAGCCGCCGCCGCCCAACTTCCGCAAAGAGGGCACCTACACGCTCTCGGTCTCGAAACTGGGTCGCTTCCTCGCCGAGAAAGCGGAAGAGGCCGGCGTCTACATCCTCGCCGAGACCGCCGCGACGAAACTGCTGGTCGAGGACCGGATCGTGCGCGGGGTGCGCTCCGGCGACCGCGGCCGCGGCAAAGACGGCGAAGAGCTCGGCAACTTCGAGCCCGGCTCCGATGTCGTCGCCAAGGCGACGGTGCTCGCCGAGGGCACGATCGGCCACCTCACCTACGCCGCGATGGATTACTTCAACCTGCGCGAGGGCTCGGACCCGCAGGTCTGGGAGCTCGGGGTGAAGGAGGTCTGGGAGGTGCCGAAGCCGCTCGACCGCGTGATTCACACGCTCGGCTGGCCGCTGCGCTGGAGCCCGAAATACAAGGAGGCCGGCGGCAGCTTCATCTACCCGATGGGCGAGGACAAGGTCTGCTTCGGCCTCGTCGTCGGCCTCGACACCACCGACGCCACCTTCTCCGTCCACGACGCCCTGCAGCTGTTCAAGACCCACCCCTTCATCCAGAAGATCATCGAGGGGGGCAAGCGGGTCGGCTGGGGCGCGAAGACGATTCCCTCCGGTGGCTACTGGGCCCTGCCGCAGCGCTTCTCGGTCCCCGGGATGCTGATGGCCGGCGACGCGGCGGGGATGGTCAACATCGCCGAACTCGCGGGCATCCACTACGCGATGCACGCCGGCATGTACGCGGCGGAAGCGATCGTCGAAGAGCTGAAGCGGGACATCGACGGGGTCAACTTCGAAAGCTACGACAAGGCGATCCGCGACTCGGTGATCGAGAAGGATCTCTACCGCTCGCGCAACATGAAGCAGCCCTTCGGCCGCGGGTTCTTCGTCGGCGGCGCGATCGCCAACGCCATGGAGATCAGCGGCGGCCGGTTCCCCGGCGGGCGTTGGCCCAACCACCGTGACTCGGAGTCGCCGATGACCGTG
>DATKIA010000057.1:0-46746 GCA_035509895.1 Solirubrobacterales bacterium | reverse complement strand
TTGCCGTCAACAAGATCGACAAAGAGGGCGCCAACCCCGAACGGGTCCGCACCGAGCTCGCCCAGGAGGGGATCAGCCCGGAGGAATGGGGTGGCGACACCGTCTTCGCCGAGGTCTCGGCCAAGACCCACGAGGGGCTCGACAACCTGCTCGACATGATTCTGCTGGTCACCGAGCTCGAGGAGCTCGGTGCCAACCCTGACGCGCCCGCTTCGGGCACCGTGATCGAGTCCCAGCTCGACCCCGGCCGCGGCCCGGTCGTCACGGTTCTGGTCCAGCGCGGCACCCTGGAGATCGGTGACTCGCTGGTCGCCGGCCCGCAGTGGGGCCGGGTGCGGGCGATGCACGACTTCACCGGCGCCCGCGTCGAGGCGGCCGGGCCGGGAATGCCGGTTGAGGTGCTCGGCTTCGACGGTGTCTCCGACGCCGGCGAATTCGTCCAGGCGGTCGAGAACGACCGCCGCGCCCGCCAGCTCGCCCAGGAGCGCGCCAACCGCCTCAAGACCGAGGCCTTGGCTCGCCGCCAGGCCCGCAAGATCAGCCTCGACGAGGTCTTCGCCCGGGTCCAGGAGGGCGAGATCAAGGAACTCAACATCGTCCTCAAGGGCGACGTCGCCGGCTCCCTGGAGGCGCTCCAGGACGAGATCGCCAAGGTCCCGCAGGAACGGGTCGCGATCAACATCATCCATTCGCAGACCGGCGGCATCAACGAGTCCGACGTGATGCTGGCCTCGGCCTCCGACGCGATCATCATCGGTTTCAACGTCCGCCCGCTCGCCGATGCCCGCCGCGCTGCCGAGCGCGAGGGCGTCGACGTTCGCACCTACTCGGTCATCTACAAAATCACCGAGGACCTGCGCAACGCGATGGAGGGCCTGCTGGAGGCGGTCGAGGTCGAGGAGACGGTCGGCGAGGCCGAAATCAAACAGACCTTCAAAGCCTCCAAGGTCGGCCGTATCGCCGGCTGCATCGTCACCGAGGGCAAAGCCGTGCGCACCGCCAGCGTTCGCCTGATCCGCGAGGGAACGGTGATCTGGACCGGCAAACTCGGCTCCCTGCGCCGCTTCAAAGACAACGTGCAGGAGGTCGAGGAGGGACAGGAGTGCGGCGTCGTCCTCGACGGCTATGCCGATGTCAAGGAGGAAGACGTGCTCGAGTTCTTCCAGACCAAACAGGTCGAGCAAACCCTGGAGTAGCATGCCCGGCCCTCGCATGCGGCGCATCAACGAGGTGCTCCGCGAGGTCGTGGGTTCGGCGATCTCGAGCGACCTCAAGGATCCCCGCATCGGCTTCGTGACCGTGACCGCCGTAGAGACCAGCCCAGACCTGCGCACCGCCAAGGTGTTCGTCAGCGTCCTCGGCGAGGAGGAGGATCGGGCGGCTACGCTAGATGGCCTGCGGTCCTCCCACGGGGTGATCCAATCCCGGATCGCGGCCGAGACCCGGATGAAGCGGACCCCAACCTTGACCTTCCACTACGACGACACGATCGAGCAGGGCGTGCGGCTTTCGAAGCTGCTCGAGGACGAGCCCGGGGACGGGGGGGAGAGCTGATGGCCGCCGAAGGCACCAGCGTCGCCACCTCCGATCTGGAGCGCGTCGGCGCCGAGTTGCGCTCGCGAGACCGGTTCCTGCTGACCGCCCATGAGGGCCCCGACGGCGACGCGCTCGGCTCGCTGTTGGGCATGCACAACCTGCTGACCCAGCTCGGCAAGGACTCGGTGATGTTCCTGGCGGCGAAGGAGTTCCCGCTGCCGATCGAGTACCGCTTCCTGCCGCTCGAGGAGGTCTTCCACGAGCCGCCCGCCGACATGGCCGACCGCACCGTTGTCTTCCTCGACTGCGGCAACATCGACCGGATGCCGGTCGATTTCCTCACCGCCGGCGACAACGACGTGATCAACATCGATCACCACCACGACAACACCCGCTTCGGCGACTTCAACCTGGTCGACGTCGACGCTTCCTGCACGGCCGAGATCGTCTACGACCTCGCCCAGCTGATGGGGGCGCGGATCACGCCGGAGATGGCAGCGGCGCTTTACGTCGGCCTGATCACCGACACCGGCAACTTCATGTACGACAACACCAACGCCCACACCCACCGGGTGGCGGCGGAGCTGATCGACGCCGGCGTCGACGTCGACGACACCTACCGGCGCCTCTACGAGCACGTGCCGATGGAGAAGGTGCGGCTGGTCTCGCGGGCGCTGGAGGGGATCCAGCGCCATTGCGGCGAGCGGCTGGCGATCACCTACATCACCAGCGAGGACTATGCGGCGACCGGTGCCGGCGAGGAGATGACCGAGGGCGTGATCGACTTCCTGCGCTCGATCGAGGGGACCAAGGTCGCCGCCGTCGTCCGTGACCTCGGCAACCGTGGTCGCGCCGCCCGCAAGGTCAGCCTCCGCTCCAGCGATGGCGAGGTCGACGTCTCGGCGATCGCCCGCAAGAGCGGGGGAGGGGGCCACAAACGGGCCGCCGGTTTCTCGACCGACCTCGAGCTCGACGACCTCGTGACCTTCCTCTGCGGCGAGGTCGTCTCCCAGCTGGGCGAGTGATGGCGGGCTCCACCGACGCCGGTGGGGCGGTTCTGCTCTACGACAAGCCGGCGGGCGTCACCTCGCACGACATCGTCGACCAGGTCCGGCGCGAACGCCGTCGCAAGGTCGGCCACGCCGGGACTCTCGATCCCTTCGCGACCGGCCTGCTGCTGATTCTGCTCGACCGGGCGACGAAACAGCAGCGCTTTCTCGTCGGCCTGCCGAAGACCTACCTGGCGACGGCGCGCCTGGGCTGGCGCTCGAGTACCGGCGACCCCGATGGCGAGCTGACCGAGACCGGGATCGTGCCAGCCTCGCTGGAGCTGCCGACGGGGACCGTGCGCCAGCAGGTGCCGATGACCTCGGCGGTACGGGTCGGCGGCGAGCGCCTCTACAAGAAGGCGCACCGTGGCGAGGTGATCGAGACCCCGGTCCGCGACGTCGAGGTGCATCGCGCCGAGCTGCTCTCCCACGATGGTGAGTTCGCCCACTACGAGATCGAATGCTCGGCCGGGACCTACGTCCGCACCCTGATCGAGACCCTCGGCGACGCCTACTGCTCGAGCCTGCGGCGGACCGCGGTCGGCCCGTTCGCAATCGAGGAGGCGGGATCGGAGATCCCGCTCGAGCAGGTCGCCGAGTTGGTTCCGGCGGTGGCAGAGGCGCTGCGATGAGCATGAAGGTGACTTCGCTGCCCGACGTGGAGAACCGGCCGCGCCAAGTCGCGATCGGCACCTTCGACGGCGTCCACCTCGGCCACCAGGCGGTGATCGACGGCGCCGACACGGTCCTCACCTTCGATCCCCACCCGCTCGAGGTGCTTCACCCGACGGCGACGCCGAAACTGATCATGCCGTTCTCGATCAAGCGCGACGTGATCGCCGGCCTCGGTGTCGAGGAGCTGGTCGTGATCCCGTTCGACGACGACTTCGCCCACCGCACCGCCGAGGAGTTCATCGAGGAGATCCTGATCGAGCAACTCGGCGCCACCCGGGTCTCGGTCGGCGAGAATTTCCGCTTCGGCGCCAAAGCCAAAGGCGACGCGAAGATGCTCGAATCGCGGCCGGAGTTCGAGACCCGGGTGCTGCCGCTGGTCGAGGTCGACGGCGAGACCGTTTCCTCGACCCGGATCCGGGCCCAGGTCGCGGCCGGCGACATGGTCGGCGCCCGCCACTGCCTCGGCGCTCCCTTCATGGTCGAGGGCATCGTGGTCAAGGGTGACCAGCGCGGCCGCGAGCTCGGCTTCCCGACCGCCAACATCGTCCCCGACGATCGCCTCGTGATTCCCGGCCACGGCATCTACGCGGCCTTTGCCAACGGCATCCCCGCCGCCGTCAACGTCGGCATCCGACCAACCTTCGAGAGCGGCCGCGGCGTCCTCATCGAGACCTACCTGATCGACCACGAAGAGGACCTCTACGACAAGATCCTGCGCGTCGCCTTCGTCGAGAAGCTCCGCGGCGAGCGCCGCTACAGCGAGATCGACGCCTTGATCGCCCAAATGAAGCAGGACGTCGAGGACGCCAAGCGCGTCTGCGCGGCGATCCAAACCAGCTAGCCCGGTCGCTGGGAGCTGCGCGGCCACCTCGCTGTGCTAGCTTCCAGCGGCCGTGACCCGTGCTGGGCACGGTTTTTTTGAGACAGAGATGAGCCTGACCAAAGAGAAAAAGAGCGAGCTGATCGGCAAGTACGGTCGCGCGGACGGGGACACCGGTTCCGCAGAGGTCCAGATTGCCCTCGCCACCGAGCGGATCAACGAACTCACCGAGCACCTGCGCACGCACACCAAAGACCACCACTCGCGGCGCGGCCTGCTGATGCTGGTCGGCAAGCGCCGCCGGATGCTGCGCTACCTCGAAAAGACCGACCTCGAGCGCTACCGCGCGCTCGTCGCCGATCTCGGCCTCCGTCGTTGATCGCAGTCGGCGACAAGGCCCCCGACTTCACCCTCCGTAACCAGGACGGCGACGAGGTCTCGCTGGCCGACTACCAGGGCCGCAAGGTGCTGATCGTCTTCTACCCGATGGACTTCAGCCCCGTCTGCTCCGACCAGCTCTCGATTTACCACGAGGTCAAGCCGGAGCTGACCGAGAAGGGCGTCGAGCTGGTCGGCATCAGCATCGACCACCCCTGGGCCCACAAGGCCTTCCAGGAGAAGCTCGGGATCGACACCACCCTGCTCGCCGATTTCGAGCCCAAGGGCGAGGTCGCGAAGGCTTACGGCTCTTGGTTCGACGCCGGCTTCGCCAACCGCACCCTGGTCCTCGTCGACGAGGACGGCAGCGTCGCCTGGACCTACGAATCGCCCTCCCCGGGCGAGTTCCCCGGCGCCAACGTCATCTTCGACGCCCTCGGCTAAACCGGCCGCGACTCCGTTCTAATGCACGGTATGCGTGCATACGAACGGACTTGGCGATGAGCGATCTCGGTAGCGCCCCGGTCCCGCCGGTCGGGGCCGACGATCATGCGCGCGGAGCGGGGGCCGAGACGCTGATCGTCTATGCCGACCTCGGCTGCCCGCACTGCGCCAGGGATTGGTTCGAGCTGAACAAGTCCGGTCGCCGCATCGTCTTCCGTCACTTCCCCGTTCGCAGCAAGCACCCGCGGGCGCCGGAGCTGCACGGCGCCGCCGAGGCCGCCGGCCTGCAGGGCGCTTTCTTCGAGTTCGTCGACTCGCTCTACGCCGACCGCGGCCACGTCGACGACCCGCACCTCTGGCAGCGGGTCGAACGCTTTGGGCTCGACCTCGACCGCTTCGAGCGCGACCGCCGTTCCGACGCCATCGCTGCCCGGGTCCGCCGCGATTTCGAGTCCGGGATCCGCGCCGGGGTGACCGGCACGCCGGCCCTGTTCGACGCCGACGGCGCTAGGGCTTCGGCCTGATCACGGCGATCGTCTCGCCGCTTTCGTTGCCGCTGGTATCAGTCGCGGCGACCGTCACCTTGACCAGGACCTGCCTGCCGTGGGCGATCGCCCGTTCGGCCGCTTCCCGCGTCGCGCGCGGCACCAGCAGGCGCAGCTTCACCTTTTCCCGGCGCTCGACGTGCCGGCTGGCGAACGTCAAGCCGAGGATCAGGCGGCCGGTGTTCCGGCCTTCACCGATCTCCAGCTGGCCCCCTGCTTCGGCGGTCGCATCCTCGTTGCAGCGGATGTAGACGACGACTTCGCGGCTGGTGACGAAGTCCTGGCTGACCGGGTAGGTGAGTTTCGTCCGCGGCGGCGTCGTGTCTTCGGCGGCGAAGGCGCCGGGGGCGAGCAGGGCGCCGCACGCGGCGGAGAAGACGAGGACAAGACGCAACGCTGAACCCCTCATGACGCCACGATATCCGCTGCTCAGGCGGCTTCGTTACTCTTAAATGCGAAAGAGAACGAGAGTTCTAAAAGCAAATGGGTCGCCAACCGGGCGGCCGGAGGTAAAAAACTCAATGAGCATGTTTGACGTTACCCGCGTCTCGGCGGACGTCGGCGACAGCCAGATCTCCTTCGAGACCGGGAAACTCGCGAAGCAGGCGAGCGGCGCGGTCGTGGTGCGCAGCGGCGACACCATGGTCCTCTGCACCGCCACCATCGGCAGCCTTCGCGATGTGGACTTCCTTCCCCTCACCGTCGACATCGAGGAGCGGATGTACGCCGCGGGCAAAATCCCGGGTTCGTTCTTCCGTCGCGAGGGCAAATCGAGCGAGAAGGCGACGCTGACCGCGCGCATGATCGACCGTCCGATCCGCCCGCTCTTTCCCAAGGGCTGGCACTACGAGACGCAGCTGGTCGCGATCCCGATGTCGGTGGACCAGGTCCACCCGTACGACATCCTCGCGATGAACGGCGCCTCTGCAGCGCTGGCGATCTCGCCGGTTCCGGTGGCCGCCCACGTCGGCGCCGTCCGCATCGGCAAGCTCGACGGTGAATTCGTCGTCAACCCCGATGAGGAGACCCACGAGGAGCTCGAACTCGACCTGATCGTCGCCGGCACCGACGAGGCGATCCTGATGGTCGAGGCGGGCGCCAGCGGCGTCACCGAGGCCGAGATCCTCGATGCCCTCG
Organism: Solirubrobacterales bacterium; assembly: GCA_035509895.1. GTDB lineage: Bacteria > Actinomycetota > Thermoleophilia > Solirubrobacterales > 70-9 > VAYN01. The sequence goes on along the minus strand of DATKIA010000057.1, from coordinate 40,162 downwards.
ACATCGCCCACGGTGAGATCAAGAAGCTGACCGCCGCGATGGAGGAACTCCAGCAGAAGGTCGGCAAGGAGAAGCTCGTGATCGAGGCTCCGAGCATCGACGAGGGTCTGCTGAGCGAGATCCGCTCCTCCCATGGCCAGGCTCTGGTCGACGCGATCGCGACCGCGGGCAAGCTCGAGCGCTACGAGGCGATCGACAAGGTCAAGGACGAGGTCGTCGCCCAGTACGCGCCGGAGACCGATGACAGCGACGCCGACGGCGACCGCAAGTCCGAGGTCGGCGCTGCTTTCGACAGCATCGAGAAGGACACGATCCGCAAGGCGATCGCCGTCGACAAGAAGCGTCCCGACGGCCGCGCCCAGGACGAGATCCGACCGATCGAGACTGAGGTCGACATCTCCCCGCGCGTGCACGGCTCGGCGCTGTTCACCCGTGGCGAGACCCAGATCCTCTCCAATGTCGCCCTCGGGACGACGCGGATGGACATGCGGATCGACACCCTCGGCCTGCAGACGACCAAACGCTTCTGGCACCACTACAACTTCCCGCCCTTCTCGGTCGGAGAGGCGGGCTTCATGCGCGGCCCGAAGCGCCGTGACATCGGTCACGGCGCCCTCGCCGAGCGCGCCCTGGCGGCGACGATTCCGGACGAAGAGTCGTTCCCGTACGTGATTCGGGTCGTCTCCGAGACGCTCGAGTCCAACGGCTCCTCCTCGATGGGCTCGGTCTGTGCCTCCTCGATGGCGTTGCAGGCCGCGGGTGTCCCGGTCAGCGCTCCGGTCGCCGGTGTGGCGATGGGCCTGATCAAAGAGGGTGACGACTACATCGTCCTCACCGACATCGCCGGCGTCGAGGACCACCTCGGCGACATGGACTTCAAGGTCGCCGGCACCGCGGACGGGATCACCGCTCTGCAGATGGACATCAAGATCACCGGCGTCACCTTCGAGATCCTCGAGGACGCACTGGAGCAGGCGCACAAGGGCCGCCAGTTCATCCTCGGCAAGATGGCCGAGGCGATCGACGGGCCGCGGGAGAAGCTCTCCCAGCACGCCCCGGCGATCGAGTCGATCAAGATCGACCCGGAGAAGATCGGTGCGGTGATCGGCAAAGGCGGCGAAACGATCCGCGCTCTGTGCGAGGAGTTCGAAGCCGAGATCGACGTCGAAGACGACGGCACGGTGCGGATCTACGCGCCGACCGGCGAACTGGTCGACGCCTGTGTCGCCCGCATCAACTCGATGACCAAGGAGGCCGAGATCGGCGACCGTTACGACGCCGCCAAAGTCGTGAAGACGACCACCTTCGGCGCCTTCGTCGAGCTGGTCAAGGGCACCGACGGCTTGCTGCACATCTCCAACGTGAAGCCGGGGGAGAGGGTCGACTCGGTCGACGACGTGCTCAGCTCCGGTGACGTCATCGACGTCACCGTGGTCGAGGTCGACAAGGAGCGCGGCCGGATCGGCCTGCGCCTGACCAGCGACCCCTCGGTCGAGGGCAAATCGCCTGAGGAGCTGGCGTCGGTCGGCTCTGGCGACGGCGCTCGTCGCGGCGGCGGCGGCGACCGCGGTGGTCGCGGCGGACGTGACCGTGACCGTGGCGGCCGCGGCGGTCGTGAACGCGAGCGGCGCAACTAGACGTTGAGCGAGGCAAAGATCACCCAGCTGGGCTCGGGGGTCCGGGTCGTGACCGAGGAGGTTCCCTCGGTCCGCTCGGTCGCCCTCGGCCTCTGGGTCCGCACTGGCTCGCGCAACGAGACCCCGGCTCAGGCCGGGGTCTCGCATTTCCTCGAGCACCTGCTGTTCAAGGGGACCGCGCGCTACTCGGCGATCGAGATCTCCGAGCGCTTCGACGGGCTCGGTGCCTCGGTCAACGCCGCCACCGGCAAGGAGACCACGCACCTGCACGCCCGCTTCCTCGACGAGCACACCGAGGAGGTCTTCGACCTGCTGGCGGAGATGCTGCTGGCGCCGACCTACCCGGACATCGACTCCGAGCGCCAGGTGGTGCTGGAGGAGATCGCGATGTATGAGGACGAGCCGCAGGACCGCGTCCACGACGTCCTCGCCGAGGCGGTCTTCGGTGACCACCCGCTCGGCCGTCGCGTGCTCGGCGAGGCCGAGGTGATCGCCTCGATCCCGATCCCGGACATCGAGGCCTACCACCACGCGCGGTACGCGGCGTCGGAGATCGTGATCGGCGCCGCCGGCCACCTCGACCACGACCGGATCGTCGATCTCGCCGAGCGCCTCGCTACTGCTCCCGCCGACGGCGGCGGCGTCGCCCCGGCGACCGCGATCGAGGGCTCCTCGCGGCTCTGCTTCCACCCGAAGGAGACCGAGCAGTACCACATCTGCTTCGGGGCTCCCGGTTTGCACCGTGACGACGAGCGCCGCTACCCGCTGGCGGTGCTGGACGCGATCTTCGGTGGCTCGACCTCCTCGCGCCTCTTCCGCGAGGTGCGGGAGAAGCGCGGGCTGGCCTACTCGGTCGGCTCCTACAACGAGCAGTTCACCGACCAGGGACTGGTCGCGACCTACGTCGGCACCCGCGAGGACAACGTCGAGGAGGCCTGTTCGATCATCGGCACCGAGCTCGCGCGGCTGCGCTCGGAGCCGGTCTCGGCCGAGGAGCTGACGCGGGCGAAGGAGAGCGTCAAGGGCCGCCTGGTGCTGTCGTCGGAGTCGACGGCGGCGCGGATGACGAGAATCTCCCGCGCAACCCTGTTCGGGCTGCCGATCGAAAGCCTCGACGAGATGCTGGCCAAGGTCGACGCGATCGAGGTCGACGACCTGACCGAGCTCGCCGCCGAGCTCTACGCCGCCGACCGACTCTCGGCCGCTTGTGTTGGCGCCGACGAGGGCCGCTTCCGGGCGGCGCTGGCGCCGGTCTCGGAGAGCCTGGTAGCGGCGTGATCCGAGTCGGTGTCTCCGGCGCCGCCGGGCGCATGGGTGAGACCGTGTGTGGCGCCGTCGAGGCGGCCGAGGGCCTGGAGCTCGCCGGTCGCGCCGATCCGGCGCTCGGGGTCGAGCTGGGGGAGATCCTCGGTGAAGTCGACGTCGTCGTCGACTTCACGATTCCCGACACCGCCCTGGCCAACCTCGAAGCCTGCATGGCGGCCGGTGTCCACGCCGTCGTCGGCACTACCGGCTTCGACCTCGACGCGGCGCGGTCTGCTGCCGAGTCCAGCAACGGCGCGAACTGTTTTGTGGCTCCAAATTTCGCAATTGGAGCTGTGCTGTTGATGGTCGTGGCGCAGACGATCGCGCCGCACATGCCCGAGTGCGAGGTGATCGAGCTGCACCACGACCGCAAGCTCGACGCGCCCTCGGGGACGGCGAAAAGGACCCGGGAGCTGATCGACGCCGCCGGTGGCAACGTCCACGAGCCGATCCATTCGGTGCGGCTGCCGGGACTGGTCGCCCACCAGGAAGTGATCTTCGGTGGCGAGGGCCAGACGCTGGCGATCCGCCACGATTCGATCGACCGCAGCTCGTTCATGCCGGGCGTGGTGCTGGCGGTTCGCAAGGTAGCCGACCTCCCCGACCGGTTCACGGTCGGGCTGGAGAAGCTCCTCTAGACGTGGATTCGGTAGCGGAGCGGCTGGCCGACGGGGTACTCTGAGCAGTCATGAAGCAGATTCAGGGCGTACTCACTGCGATGTGCACGCCGTTCGACGAGGACGGCCGTGTCGATCTGAATGGGGCGCGGCGCCTTGCCGCGCACCTGCTCGAGCACGGCTCGGCCGGTCTGGTCGTCGCCGGCACCACCGGCGAGTGCCCGACCCTGACCGACGGCGAGGAGATCGAGCTGCTGGAAGCCGTCCGGGCCGAGGTCGGCGAGGAGACGCTGCTGATCTGCGGCACTGGGACCAACGACACCCGCCACTCCGGGGAGCTGACGAAGATGGCCGCCGACGCCGGCGCCGACGCCTCGCTGGTCGTCGTCCCTTACTACAACAAGCCCAACCGAGCTGGCATCCGCGGGCACTTCGAAGCGGTCGCGGCGGCGGTTCCGGAGCTGCCGATGGTGATGTACAACATCCCCTCGCGGGTGATCGTCAACGCCGATCCCGAGCTGCTCGCCGAACTCGGCCAGGTCGACAACATCGTCGCCGTCAAGCAGGCCAACGACGAGGAGCTGGGCCCAATCGAGGGGCTCGCCATTCTTGCCGGCAACGACAACACCTTCCTGCGCGTGCTCGAGTTCGGCGGCGCCGGCGGCATCCTCGTCGCTTCGCACCTGGTCGGCCCGCAAATGCGGGAGATGTGGGACGCTGCGCAGAACGGCGACCTCGACCGCGCTCGCGCGATCGACGCCGAAATAACTTCCGTCTACGAGGGGATCTCGGTCACCACCAACCCGATCCCCGTCAAGGCCGGGCTCGAGATGCTCGGCCTCGCCTCCTCGCGCATGCGGCTACCGATGGTCGCCGCCGACGAGGAGCAGCGGGCCGTTGTGAGGGCCGCCCTCGAGGGCGTCGGCCTCCCGGTCGCGCGCTAATCAACTTCCTAATCAGAGAGTGAGCATTTTCAGTGCCAAGTAAGAAACTTCGAGTGCTGCCCTTGGGCGGCCTCGGCGAGATCGGCAAGAACATGACCGTGATCGAGTTCGACGGCCGCATCGTCGTCGTCGACACCGGGCTGATGTTCCCGACCGCCGAGATGCACGGGATCGACCTCGTCCTTCCCGACTTCACCTACCTGCGCGACCGCGCCGACGACATCGAGGCGATCGTCCTGACCCACGGTCACGAGGACCACGTTGGAGCGCTGCCCTATGTGCTGCGCGAGATCGGTGTGCCGCCGGTGATCTACGGCGGCCTGCTGACGATCGGCATGGTCCGTTCCAAGCTCGACGAGCACAAGCTCGGCGACAAAGCGCCGCTCGAGGAGCTGCCACCGGGCGAGAAGGTCCAGCGTGGGCCGTTCGGGATCGAGCTGATCCACCTCGCCCACTCGATTCCGGACATGCGTGGGGTCCTGCTCAGCACCGAGGTCGGCTCGGTGCTGATGACCGGCGACTACAAGTTCGACCAGACCCCGGTCGACGGCCGCCCGGCTGACATTCCGCGCCTGGCCGAGATCGGCAAGGAAGGGCTGCTGCTGCTCTGCGGCGACTCGACCAACGCCGACCGGCCCGGGGTGGCGCCGTCGGAGTCGAGCGTCGGGCCGGCGCTGCTGCGCCAGTTCTCGCAGTGTGAGGGCCGGATCATCGTCACCTCCTTCGCCTCCAACATCCACCGCGTCCAGCAGGTGATCGACGCCGCCGCGGCGCTTGACCGCAAGGTCGCCCTGGTCGGCCGCTCGATGCGCAAGAACTTCAACATCGCCTCGAATCTGGGGATCGCCAAAGCGCCGGACGGGATCTTCATCCAGCCGCGTGAGATCGAGGACTTCCCGGACGAGAAAGTCGTCGTGATCTCCACCGGCAGCCAGGGCGAGCCGCTCTCGGCGCTGCGGCGGATGGCCAACAACGACCACCGCGACGTGCAGCTGCACGAGGGCGACACCGTCGTCTTCTCGGCGACGCCGGTGCCCGGCAACGAGCGCGCCGTCAACGAGACGATCGACCGCATCTACGAGATCGGGGCGACCGTCGTCACCGCCAAAGACGCACCGATCCACGCCTCCGGCCACGGCTGGCAGGAGGAGCTGAAGCTGATGCTGAACCTGACCAAACCGCGCTTCGTGATGCCTGTTCACGGCGACCACCAGCGCCTGCGCCTGCACTCCGAGCTGGCCGAGGCGGTCGGGATCGACCCCGAGAACATCTTCCGTGGCCGCAACGGCCTGCCGCTCGAACTCGACGCGGATTCCGCCGGGTTCGGTGAGGACGAGCACGTCGGCACGATGTACGTCGACGGGATCGATATCGGCGATCCCGACGACGCCGCTCTCCGCGACCGCCGCGAGATCTCCGCCGACGGCATCTTCATCGTCGTCGTCACGATCTCCGGCGACGACGGCTCGGTCGTCGCCGACCCCGAGGTCATCTTCCGCGGCGTCGCTTTCCTCGAGGAAGCCGACAACCTCGTCGAAGACCTCTCCGACCTGGTCGAAGACTCGGTCGAGGCAGCGGCGAAAGCCGGCAACCGCGAGTCCCACCTGATCGAGGAGGACCTGCAAGCCGAGATCGGCAAGTTCGTCCACCAGCGCCTCAAACGCCGCCCAATGATCCTCCCGGTCGTGATCGAGGTCTAGTCGTAGGAGCTCCGAGTCGGCGGGTCCTGCCACCGCAGGGGGCCCACCACCCCCTCCGGTAGCTAAAGCTTCCTCGGGGGTGGTCCCCCCCTGCGGCGCCACCCCCCGACAGGGGCGAATCCCACAAGACCCCGATCATGGGCGGGAAGCTGGATGCGGAGGCGGCGCTTTTTCTTAGCTTCCGAGGGACGGGAGCGGCGCGGGGGAGGGACGTTGATCGCCTCTCCGGGAATGTGGCCGAAGGCGCGATATGCAATCTGATTTCTGCCCGCCATAGGCGGGCAGCAGCTGGGCGGAGCAAGTCCCCGAAGGGGACGCGACTCAATTCACGGAGAGGCGATCAACGTCCCTCTCGCACCCTCCCGAAAAACGGCAAGAAAAAAGCCCGCCGGGATAGTGTCTGGGGAGAATCCCGGCGGGCCAGTGTCTCGTCCACGCGGCAATCTACGGACGGGTTCTAAAGCGCCTCTAAATCATTGGATTTAGGTTTCAGAGGGCCCGGGTCGCCGTTTGAGCCGACCGGAATCCGGGCGCGGAAGAGGGCGCCGCCGAGGTTCGATTCCGCCGCTTCGACGCTGCCGCCATGCGACTCGGCGACGGCGCTGACGATCGCCAGGCCGAGGCCCGTACCGGTGCCGCGGACGGTGTCGGCCGGCCCTTCGCCGCGGACGAAGCGGTCGAAAACCTGGGTCCGCATGCCGACCGGGATGCCGGGGCCGTTGTCGGCGACTTCGACGACCGCGTAGCCGTCCTCCCGGCGCAGGGTGAGTTCGATGTCGGAGCCCGAGGGGGTGTGGCGGGCGGCGTTCTCGAGCAGGTTGAGGACCATCCGGTGCAGCTCGTCGGGGCTGCCGTCGATCGGCAGCGGCCGGTCGTTGTCGACTGTCAGCGTGCGGTCTCCCATCAGGGCTGCCGCCTCAGCGGCGGCGTCGCCGGCGATTTCGGCGAGGTCGCAGTGGCGGTGCTTGTCGAGGCGGCCGGCGTCGGCCCGCGCCAGCAGTAGCAGGTCGCCGACGAGGCGGCTCATCCGCCGCGAGGACCGCAGTGCCGAGTCGACGATCTCGCGGTCCTCCGCCTGGTCCTGGTTGCGGAGCGATTCCTGCAGCAGCTCGAGGTTGGCGAGGACGCTGGTCAGCGGCGTGCGCAGCTCGTGCGAGGCGTCGGCGACGAACTCGCGCTGGCGCTGCATCGCCGCCTCGCGCTCAGAGCGGGCGGCATCGAGCGAGCGCAGCATCTGGTCCAGGGTCAGGGCCAGCTCGCCGACCTCGTCCTCGATCACCGGCTCGGGCATCCGCCGCGAGGGGTCGCGGGTGGTCGCGATCTCGCGCGCGGTCGTGGTCAGCGAGGCAATCGGGCGCATCGCCCGGCCGGCGATCGCGACGCCGGCGAGGCTCGCCAGCAGGGTGCCGCCGAGGATGCCGCCGATGATCAGCAGCCAGACCCGGTCGACGGTCGAGTCGACCCGGTCGACACTGCGGCCGTATTGGACGAACCCGACCGTTTCCCCGCCTTCGCCTTGAATGTCGTCGGTAGCTACCCGGAGGCCGTCGTATTCGGTGATCCCAACGTGCGGTGGCCCCATCGAGACCGATTGGGGGCTTTCGGCGATCTGGTTCCCGTGGACGTCGTAGACGCGGACGGAGGCCTCGTCAGCGCGGACGAAACTGTCCAGCTGTGGAATCTTGGTGATCCGGCCGTTGCCGAGGAGGTCGTATCTGACCTGCGTTTCGCTGGCCAGGATCCGGACGGCGCTGCGGACCTCGTTGTTGAAGTCGTCGTGGATGCGCTGGGTCGCGATCTGGCCGATCGCGCCGCCGAAGAGGAGGAGGATGATCAGGGTCAGGCCGGAGGAGACGGCGGCCAGGCGCCACCGCACCGGCCAGGAGCGCGGATGCAGGAGGCGACGGAGCCAGGCTCCGGCTTGGCCACGGCGTCCGCGCACGGGCTAGTCCTTCAGCACGTACCCGGCGCCCCGTTTGGTGTGGAGCAGCCGTGGCTCGTCGCCGGCCTCGAGCTTGCGCCGGAGGTTGGAGATGAAGACGTCGATCGTGTTGGTCGCCGCCATCGGGTCATAACCCCAGACTTCGTCGAGCAGCCGCTCGCGGGAGACGACGAGACGCTCATTCCGCATCAGGAACTCGAGCAGCTCGAACTCGCGGTTGGTCAGCTCGATCTCGCGTGCGCCGCGACTGACTTCCCTGGTGTCGGGATTTAGCTGCAAATCGCCGACTTCGAGAGAGGCTGCGCCGCGCGGCGGGCGGCGCCGCAGCAGGGCGCGGATCCGCGCCAGCAGCTCCTTGCGCTCAAACGGCTTGACCAGGTAGTCATCGGCACCGCTGTCGAGGCCGGTGACCCGATCGGCGGTCTCGGCCCGTGCGGTCAGCATCAGGATCGGCACGTCACCGTCCATTCGCAGCCGCTTGCAGACCTCGACGCCGTCGAGGCCGGGCAGGCCGAGATCGAGGACGACGAGGTCGGGGACGAAGCCGGCGGCGACGTCCAGTGCCTCGATCCCGTCGGCTGATGTTCGGACCTCGTAGCCCTCGTTGCGAAGCGATCGGCGCAGGACATCGGCGATGTCGGCGTCGTCCTCGACGATGAGAACACGGCCGCCGACCTGATCGGTCTCGCTGAGCATGAGCCGATGTTAGCCCCAGAAATCCGTCCATCGTGCGGGTTTTAGGGCGAATTTATGCGCAGGGGTGCGGGCGTGCGCGTCGAACCGGGAGGACATGTTCGTGCGTAAGAAGCGCGCCACGCCAGCGCGAAGGGCCAAAGCTGGGTCTAAACGGGGCAAAGCGAAAGCGAAGCCGAAAGCCGGCCTGCATCTGCCGGCCGGCCTCGAGCAGCGCCACCTCGACCTGATCGGCCTGGGGCTGCTCGCTGCCGGCATCTACCTCGTCTTCGTCCTTTTCGCCGGCTGGGAAGGCGGCAAGGTCGGTTACGGGATCGAAACGGCGCTTCTCTATCTGTTCGGCAACGTCGGCGCCAAGATCTTCACCCTGCTGCTGCTCCTGGCGGGCGGGATGCTCCTGACCGGGACCTCGGTCTCGACCCTGGTTCGCGGTGTCGCCCGCGGCTTGCACACCGTCTTCCGCGCGATCTTCTTCAGCGGCACCGAGGCCGCGCGATCCGCCTCGCAGGCGCACACCGACTGGCGCCAGCGGCGCGACGCGGCGGCTGACCCCGATTCGGCCCCGACCGACGTGATGAGCGGCTACCCCGAGGACGACGATGAGTTCGAGCCGACGGTCGCGCTTGCGGAGGACGAGGACGGCTTCGCGCCAGGCATCTTCGACCTCGAGTCCGGCGCGGAGGCCGAGACCGTGGTTATCGCCGAGGAAGAGCCCGAGCAGGAGGAGGAGCCGGAGCCCGAGCAGGAGGAACTGCGCAACTACGACCCCGTCGACGCCGTCGCGGTGGTCGACGAGGGCGATCGCGCCCAGGCCGGTCTCACCCCGATGGGCTCCAAACGCGGAGTGACGATGTCGGAAGAGATCGACTACCGCCCGCCGCCGGCGAAATCGCTGGAACGGGGCAAAGGCGACAAAGGCCCCGACCCCCGCGATCAGCAGCTGACCGGCCGCAAACTAATCGAGACGCTTGGCCATTTCGGGGTCGAAGCGAAGATCGTCGGCGTCGTCAGCGGCCCGCACGTCTCCCTCTACGAACTGCGCCTCGCGCCCGGGATCAAAGTCAAGAAAGTCACCGAGCTCGCCAACGACCTCGCCTACGCGCTGGCCTCGACCGACATTCGCATCCTGGCGCCGATTCCGGGCAAACAGGCGGTCGGCGTCGAGGTCCCGAACAGCAAGCGCCGCATGGTCCGTCTCGGCGACATCTACGCCGGCCGCCCGGCCAAGACCTCACCGCTGGTCGCCTGGCTCGGCAAGGGAATCGACGGCAACGCGGTCTGGACGGACCTTTCGAAGATGCCGCACGTCCTCGTCGCCGGGACCACCGGCTCGGGCAAGAGCGGCTGCGTCAACGCGATCCTCTCCTCGATCCTGATGCAGGCCTCGCCGAACGAGGTCCGTCTGGTCCTGGTCGACCCCAAGCAGGTCGAGCTCAATCACTATGAGCACGTTCCGCATCTGCTGACCCCGGTCGTCACCTCGCCGCGCTTGGCCGCCAATGTGCTCTCGAACCTGATCGGCGAGATGGAGAGCCGCTACGGGATCATGAGCCAAGCCCGCTGCCGCAACCTCGACGAACTGAACCGGGCGCGGAAAAAAACCGGCGAGGCGCCGCTGCCGCACATCCTCTGCGTGATCGACGAGCTCGCGGACCTGATGATGGTCGCCCCAGCCGAAGTCGAGGACTCGATCATCCGCCTCGCCCAGAAGTCGCGCGCCACCGGCATCCACCTGGTGCTGGCGACCCAGCGTCCTTCGACCGACATCATCACCGGCACGATCAAGGTCAACATCCCCTCGCGGATCGCCTTCGCCGTCTCCTCCCAAACCGATTCGCGGGTGATCCTCGACCAGGGCGGCGCCGAGTCGCTGCTCGGCCAGGGGGACATGCTCTTCCGCGGTCCCGGCAGCTCGAAGCTGCAGCGGATCCAGGGCGCCTTCATCACCGAGGACGAGATCGCCAGGATCACCAAGCACTGGGCGAAACAGGGTGAACCGGAATTCGAGGACGAGCTGCTGGAGGCTCCCGAGGCCGCCGAGGAGGAGGGTCGCGACGACGAGTTCGACCCCGACAGCGACGATCTCCTCGACGAGGCGATCCGGCTCGTGGTCCAAACCGAAACCGCTTCGGTTTCGATGATCCAGCGCCGTCTGCGGGTCGGCTACACCCGGGCCGGGCGCCTGATCGACATGCTCGAGCGGCGCGGCGTCATCTCCGGCTACGAGGGCTCGAAACCGCGCCAGGTGCTGATCACCCAGGGCGAACTTGGGCGGGTTTTGACCGCGGCGGGCGGCGGTGGGGGAGAACCACAGCCGGTCGCGACCGAGGCCGACCAGGAGGATTGATCGCTGCGGTAGCTTCCCGAGCGTGATTCGCGCCGGGATACTCGTCACCGGGACCGAGGTACTGACCGGCACGATTGCCGACAGGAACGGCCCCTGGGTTTCCGAACGGCTGGCCGACCGCGGCGTCGAGGTCGCCCACATCCTGATCGTCGGCGACCGCCCCGAGGACCTCGAGGCGGCGCTGCGATTCATGGCCGGCGAGGGGATGGATCTGATCGTCACCAGCGGCGGCCTCGGCCCGACCGCCGACGACCTCACCGCTGAAGTGGTCGGCAGGTTCGCCGGCCGCGAGCTGCGGATCGACCCCGAGATGGAGGAGAAGATCTCGGAGATCATCCGCAACTTCGCCCGCCGCCGAGGTGGCGGCAACTTCGACGAGGAGGCGCTGGTCGTCGCCAACCGCAAGCAGGCGATGGTGCCTGAGGGCGCGGTCGCGCTCGACCCGATCGGGACCGCGCCGGGGCTGGTGGTGCCGGCCGGCGAGCGGGTCGTGGTCGTGCTGCCGGGCCCGCCGCGCGAGCTGCAGCCGATGTGGGAGCCGGCGCTGGCGACGGCACCGGTGCGCGAAATCCTCGACCGCGCCACCACCCTGCACGGCTACACGATGCGGATGTTCGGGGTGCCGGAGTCGGAAATCGCCAAGAGCCTGCGCGAGATGGAGGGGGAGGGGGTCGATCTGGCCGCGGTCGAGATCACCACCTGCCTGCGCCGCGGCGAGATCGAGATCGACGTCCGCTACCGCGACGAGGCGGCGGCGGTTGCCGATGACGTCCGCGCGGGGCTGACCAAACGCCACCCGAAAGAGACCTTCAGCGTCGACGGGACGACGATCGACGCGATCGTCGCCAAGCTCCTGGCCGGGCACAAGCTCGGTCTCGCCGAGTCCTGCAGCGGCGGCCTGATGGCGTCCCGGATCACTGACCTGCCGGGCGCATCGTCCTACTTCATGGGCAGCGCCGTCTCCTACTCGAACGAGGCGAAGACGGAGCTGCTGGGGGTCGATCCGGGGCTGATCGAGGCGCATGGAGCCGTTTCGCCCGAGGTCGCGGAGGCGATGGCGATCGGCGCCCTGGCCCGTTTCGACGCCGACGTCGCGGTCTCGATCACCGGCATCGCCGGGCCGGACGGCGGCAGCGAGGAGAAGCCGGTCGGCTACGTCTGCTTCAACGCTCGCCGCGCCGACGGCACCATGCTGGCCCGTGACCCTGTGATCCCCGGCGGACGCACCGACATCCGCGAGCGCTCCGCCCTGGTCGGGCTGCACCTGCTGCGGACTTTGCTTGGCGGCGACGAGCCGCCGCTGTGGTGATTTGGCCGTTTCGGGCGCGTTTCGGCATGGAAAAATTTCAAAGGTGCTGTATCCCGCGCGTGTCGGCGGCGTAGCGTGGCGGCATGGCCGAGCAGGAGAGGGAGTCGAAGGAGCCGCGGGTGCGCCTGTTCGTGGCGCTGGACCTGCCGGACACGGTCAAAGCCGGGATTGCCCGCTGGGGCGAGCAGGAGCTGCGCGATCCGGCGCTGCGACCGGTAGCGGAGCAGTCGCTTCACATCACCTTCGCCTTTCTCGGCCATCGGCCTCAGTCCCAGGTGGAGGAGATCGCCGCAGTGGTGCGGGAGAGCGGCGGGCCGGCGGCGCGGGTAGAGCTGCTCGAACCGCAACAGCGCCCGCTGAAAGGCAGGGCCCGCGTCTACGCCCTGCCAGCGCGCTCAGAGGGCGCTGAGACTCTGCAAGCAGGCCTCCAGGCCAGATTGGTCGAGGCCGGGCTGTACGAGGCGGAGAAGCGCCCGTTCTGGCCGCACGTAACGGTTGCGAGGGTGCGGGCGGAGGGGCACGGTTCGAGGCGGCCGGCACTGGTCGAGAGGCCGCCGAAATCGCTTCCGCAGGACCTCTTGCAGCCCTTCGAGGCCGTCCGACTGTCTCTCTACCGTTCTGAACTCCAGCCGCGGGGTGCGCGATACGTCCCGTTGGCGCAAGTCGAGCTGTCCGCAGGCAGCAGTGAGGTGAACTAGATGGCTGACAAAAAAGTGAACTTGAAGGACCTTTCGGCGAAGGAAGCCAAAGCCAAGGACGCGGCGCTCGAGGACGCGGTCACCGGCATCAAACGGGAGTTCGGCGAGGGCTCCCTGATGCGTCTGGGCGACAAAGGCACGATCAAGGTCGAGGCGATCCCGACCGGCTCGCTGGCGCTGGACCTGGCGCTCGGCATCGGTGGCGTCCCGCGGGGCCGGATCGTCGAGATTTTCGGCCCGGAGTCCTCCGGAAAGACGACGCTGATCAACCACATCATCGCCCAGGCGCAGGCCAAGGGCGGCGTTTGCGCCTTCATCGACACCGAGCACGCGATCGACCCGGTCTACTCGCGGGCGATCGGGGTCGACACCGACGAGCTGCTGGTCTCTCAGCCCGACTACGGCGAGCAGGCGCTGCAGATCGCCGACCGCCTGATCGCCTCCGGTGCCGTCGACGTGGTCGCGATCGACTCGGTCGCGGCGTTGACCCCGAAAGCCGAGCTCGACGGCCAGATCGGCGACACCACGGTCGGCCTGCAGGCGCGCCTGATGTCGCAGGCGCTGCGCAAACTCGCCGGCAGCCTCAACCGGACGAAAACCGTCTGTCTCTTCACCAACCAGATCCGCGAAAAAATCGGCGTCCAGTTCGGCTCGCCGGAGACGCAGCCAGGCGGTAGGGCACTGAAGTTCTACGCCTCGCAGCGGCTCGACATCCGCCGCATCGAGACCCTGAAGGAAGGGACCGAGGCGGTCGGCAACCGGGTCCGGGTCAAAGTCGTCAAGAACAAGGTTGCCTCGCCGTTCCGCCAGGCCGAGTTCGATATCGAGTACGGGGTCGGGATCTCACGCGAGGGTGGCCTGCTGGACTTCGGGATCGAGCAGGACCTGGTGCAGAAATCGGGCTCGTTCTTCTCCTACGGGGAGACCCGGCTCGGCCAGGGGCGCAACAACGCCAAACAGTTCCTGGTCGACAACCCGGAGTTGGCCCTGGAGATCGAAACCAAGGTTCGCACCGCGCTCGGCATCGACGGCGAAGCGCCGGTTGTCGCCGAGCCTGCCCCGGCCGTTCCTGAGGAGCCGGTCGCCGAGGCGAAAGCCGCCTAGGAAGCCGCTCAGAAGCTGTCAAGCGCACCGCACCGTGTCCGCCGCGCCCAGCGGATAGGATCCCGGCCGCCTGCATATGAGCAACGAAACTCTTTTCTTCATATTCGGCATCGCGCTGGCGGTTTCGGCGGTGCTGGTCAGCTTCCTCGGCCTCAAACTGAAGGACTTCCCCGGGAAAGCCTTCCCGATCGTCGTCCTCTGGTTCGCGATCCTGGTCGGCGGTGCCACGACCTTCGCCGTCCTCCACGCCAAGGACGAGGACAAGGAGAAGGCGGCCGAGTTCAAGGAGGCCAACAAGGAGATCGAAAAGGAGACCTCCAGCGGCCCGTTTGAAGAAGAGGGCAGCAAGGAGAGCTCCGGCTCGACCGAAACCGAAGAAAAAGGCAAGGAACCGGCTGAATCTGAGGAAGCTGGGGCTACCGGCCCTGGCGGCACGCTTGAAATCAGCGCTGCCGAAAGCGAACTCAGATTCGAAGAGACCGAATTGACGAGCAAGCCGGGCAAGGTCACGATCGACTTCAACAACCCCTCTTCGATCCCGCACGACGTCAAAATCGAAGACGAAGCCGGCGAAGAGCTCGGCGGCACCGAAACGATTGCCAAAGAAGAAGAATCGGCGACCGTGGAACTGCCACCTGGCACCTACAAATTCTTCTGCTCCGTGCCGGGGCATCGCGAAGCGGGCATGGAAGGGACGCTCGTCGTCAAGTAGTTCGGGGTTGGTCGTGGAGGGGCGGGGTACGCCCTCCCGGCTCGCACCTCGTCGCCTAAGAGGCTGAAGCTGTCGCCGCTTGGAGCTCTGCTCCTCCCGCACAGTTCGCCGGGAGGGCATACCCCGCCCCTCCCAACGAAGCCGAGGCAAGCTTCACGACCAGCGCAGCTTCCGAGGAGCTGAAGCTTCCGAGACACGGAAGCTCTCAAGAGCTGGAAGCTCCGGGCCGTCCTGGCAGTTTTCGGCCCCGCCCTGCCGGCTTCCCAACTCGGGATCAGCGATTCGGTTCGAGGGTCGGGTGTCCGTCGTACGAGCGGCGTCCTGATTTCTGCAGTGCCCGTCAGCGAGAGATGGGGCACTTAAAGGCAGAAATCCCAGCGAAGGTAGACGGACACCGACCCTCGAACCGAATCGCTGATCCCTAGTGGGATGCCCCGCAAAGGCCCCGCTAATCTGCCGTCCATGCCCAGGACCTTCCACGTCACGACCTTCGGCTGCCAGATGAACGTGCACGACTCCGAGCGCATGCGCGGCATGCTCGCCTCGCTCGGCTACGAGGAGTCGCCGGAGCGGGAAGGGGCGGACGTGATCCTCTTCAACACCTGCTCGATCCGGGAGTCGGCTGACAGTCGCTTCATTGCTCATCTTGGCGAGGCGAAGCGGTTGAAGGGCGAAGACCCGACCCGGGTGGTGGGGGTCGGGGGCTGCTGGGCGCAGTCGGTCAAGGACGAGGTCTTCCAGCGCTTCCCGTTCGTCGACGTCGCCTTCGGCCCCGGCCAGATCCACAAGCTTGCCGAGTTCCTCAACTCCGACTCGCTCAGCGCCCAGGGTTACTTCGAGTTCGAGGACTTCTCCGGCCACCTGCCGGCCCGGCGCGAGCGCGAGTTCCAGGGCTGGCTACAGATCTCGCAGGGGTGTAATTGCAAGTGCTCCTACTGCATCGTGCCCTCGACCCGGGGCCGCGAGGTCAGCCGCGACCCGGGCGAGCTCGTCGCCGAGGCCCAGGCGCTGGCGCTCGACGGCGTCCGCGAGGTCACCCTGCTCGGCCAGAACGTCAACAGCTACGGGCGGGACCTGCCGAAAGGCTCCCGCATCACCTTCGCCGAGCTGTTGGCGCAGGTCGATGCTGTCGATGGGGTCGAGCGGATCCGCTACACGAGCCCGCACCCGAAGGACATGAAGGAGGACGTGGTCCGCGCCCACGCCGAGTTGCCGGCGCTCTGCGAGCAGATCCACCTGCCGCTGCAGTCGGGCTCCAGTCAGGTCCTGAAACGGATGCGGCGCACGTACGACCGCGGTCGCTACATGGACCGGGTGGCGCTGATCCGCGAGCACGTTCCCGACTGCGCGATCACGACCGACGTCATCGTCGGCTTCCCGGGCGAGACTGAGGCCGACTTCGCCGAGACGCTCGAAGTGGTCGAGGAGGTTGGCTACGACGGCGCCTTCACCTTCGTCTTCTCGCCGCGGCGCGAAACCGAGGCGGCGGAGATGGGCGACCAGGTTCCGCACCCGGTCAAGGTCGAGCGGATGGAACGGCTGCTCGAGGTGGTTCAGCGAAGGGCGCTGGAGCGCTCGCAGCGCTTCGTCGGGCGCACCATGGACGTCCTCGTCGAGGGCACCAGCCGCACCGACGAGGCCAAGTTGCGCGGTCGCACCCGCCACAACAAGGCGGTCAACTTCGACGGCGAAGCCGAGCCCGGTGAGTTCGTCGCGGTCGCGATCGAGAGCGCCACCTCGCAGACGTTGAGTGGGGTCGCGGCGCGCCCGCTCAGTCGGCTTCTTTGACGGTCCTGGCGATTTTCGGCCCGACCGGGGTCGGCAAGACCGGGGTGGCGATCGCCCTCGCCGAAGTGCTGCGCGAGCGTGGCGAGGACCCGGTCGCGATCAACTGCGATGCGCTGCAGGTCTACGAGGGGCTCGAGGTTCTGACCGGGGCGGCCACGGCGGCCGAGCGCGGGCGCCTCGAACACCGGTTGCTCGGCTTCGTCCCCGTCACCAGCGACTTTTCCGTCGGCGACTACATGCCGCTTGCGCACGCTGAGATCGACGCGGCGCTGGCCGCCGGCCGCCGGCCGATCGTGCTCGGAGGTACCGGTCTCTACCTGCGCGCCGCGCTGGCCGAGCTATCGCTGCGCAAGGTTCCGGCGGAATCGGCAGACTCGGAGCTGTGGTCGTCCGAGACCCGGCACCCGACCACGATCTTCGGTCTCGAGATGGAGCGTGGCCTGCTCTACGACCGGATTGACGCGCGGGCGGAGGCGATCATCGCCGGCGGCGCCGCTGAGGAGGTGCGCCGCGCCGACGCCCTCGGTCCCGGACGCACCGCCCGCAAGGCGCTCGGCTTCGACGAGGTCCTGGCTGGCAACGTCGCAGAGATGCAGAAGCGCTCCCGCAACTACGCCCGCCGCCAGCTGACCTGGATGCGGAAGATCCCGAACCTGACCACGATCGACCGCACCGGCATGAGCGACGAAGAGGTTGCTGCAGAGCTTGCTCGCTCTATTCCCGAGTCTTCTCTACAGCGTCGAAGGAAATAGGCTGCCGGCCGATGCAATTCGAGAAGTGGCAAGCACTCGGGAATGACTACCTGATCGTCGAGCAGGAGAACCTGCCCTGGGAGCTGGGGCAGAAGCGGGTCGAGTGGCTTTGTGACCCCCATTTCGGGATCGGCTCCGATGGGGTCCTGTTGCTCTCGCGCAGCGACGACCCGGAGTTTGTCGCCGAGCTGCGGATCTTCAACCCCGACGGCTCCGAGGCCGAGCTCTCCGGCAACGGAGCCCGCGAGGCGATCCTCTACCTGCGCCGCCACGGCTGGACCGACGAGGAGACCTTCACGATCAAGACCGTCGCTGGGCCGATCACGCCGACGATCACCGGCGAGCTGACCTGCAGCGTCGACATGGGGTGCGCTTCGACCAGCTCGAAGGACTTCCCATCCGGGGGTGAGGACGGCAAGGGCACGCTCAGCGCTGCCGGCCGCGAGTGGGAGTTCCAGCACGTCTCGATCGGCAACCCGCAATGCGCGATCGTCGTCGGCGTCGAGCTCGACGATCTCGACCTCGACGAGATCGGGCCGCCGATCGAAGCCAACGAGCTGTTCCCGAACCGGACCAACGTCTCGTTCATCGCAATCGATGGCAGCCGGGTGCGAGCGCGGATCTTCGAGCGCGGGGTGGGGGAGACGCTCTCCTCGGGCACCGGCGCCAGCGGTGCCGCAGTGACCGCCTTCCTGCACGGCTCCCAGAGCCCGATCTTGGTCGAGCTCGAAGGCGGCGAGCTCGAGGTCGAGATCGGCGACGACCTCTCGGTGCGACTCGACGGTTGGGCCGAGCCGATCTGCACCGGCGAGCTGTCGCCCGAGCTCCTGCAGGCGCTCACCGAGCTCGAATAACGCCTGAGGAGGGACGGATCGTTAGGGTTCCGCGCCCATGGGCATCGCCGATCCATCCCAGCGCCTGCAGGCCATCCCGCCGTACAAGTTCCAGGAACTCGAGCAGCAGATCGCCGACAAGCGGGCGGCTGGGATCGACGTGATCAGCCTCGGGATCGGCGACCCGGACGAACCGACCTATCCCTACATCGTCAAAGCGATGCAGGAGGCCGTCGCCGACCCGGCAAACCACCAGTACCCGTCTAACCGCGGCCGCGAGGAGTTCCGCCAGGCCTTCGCCGACTTCTACGACCGCCGCTTCGGAGTCGAGGTCGATGCCGCCTCCGAGGTGATCCCGGCGATCGGCGCCAAGGAGTGCATCTACAACCTCTGCTTCGCCTTCCTCGACCACGGCGGCGTCGCCCTCGCCTCCGACCCCGGCTACCCGGTCTACACCGCTGGCCCGATCCTCGCCGGAGCCAGCGCCGAGCTGCTGCCGCTAGTGCCCGAGCTCGGGTTCGCCCCCGACCTCAGCGCCGTCCCCGCCGACGTCGCCGCCAAGGCGCGGCTGATGTTCATCAACTACCCGAACAACCCGACCGGCGCAGTCGTCCCCGAGGGCTTCTTCGAGATGGTCGTCTCCTTCGCCCGCGAGCACGAGATCCTGGTCGTGCACGACAACGCGTATTCCGAGACCACTTACGACGGCTACGTCGCTCCCAGCTTCCTCGCCACGCCCGGGGCCAAGGAGGTCGGCGTCGAGGTCTTCTCGCTCTCCAAGGGCTACAACATGACCGGCTGGCGTTGCGCCGCGATCCTCGGCAACGCCGACGCGATCCAGACCTACTGGCGGCTGAAGACCAACATCGACTCCGGTCTCTTCGAGGCGGTCCAGGTTGCCGGCGCCGCCGCGCTCGAGGGACCGACCGGCCCGCTGGAGCGGATGAACCAGACCTACACCCGCCGTCGCGACCTCGTCGTCTCCGCCCTGCGCGAGATCGGCGTCGAGGTCAACGCCTCGAAGGGGACGATCTACGTCTGGGCGCCGGTCCCCGAGGGCCACACCTCGACCTCCTTTTGCGAGACCGTGCTGGAGGAGGCGGCGGTGGTGATCTCACCCGGCTCGATGTACGGGCCGAGCGGCGAGGGCTTCTTCCGGATCTCGCTGACGGCGCCCGACGAGCGGATCGAAGAGGCCGTTGAGCGGATGCGCGAGCACCTCAGCTAGCGCAACTCGCCCTCAGCGTTTGGGTTTGAGCGCACGATGAGGGTCCGTTCGCTGCTGGCGGGGATGGGATTGGTGCTGGTGCTGCTCGCGGGTGCGGCGCCGGCGTCTGCCAGCGACGACGTCGCCGGTCCGGATCCCGCCCTTGCCGAATGGCCCGCATGGCCATACAAGGCGTCCTGCAACGGGATGACCTTCGACCCAGTGGTTACCTTCTCCGGGCCGACCAACGCGGAGCGCGGCAGGCTGCCTGCGGAGCGCGCGCTGCGCCGCCTCCTGAGCAGGGATTTCCCATTCCCCCTGCCGCATCATCACTGGCGTTTGGCAGCGGCGAAACCGGGACGTGCTCTGTTCCTGCACGGCCGGCTCGGCGCGGAAATGGAAACGCCGGCGCAGCTCGAATCGTATGAACTGCGCCGTCGCAAAGGGCATTGGGACATGAATGCCTACAGCAGCATCTGTCACCCGCTTTCAGCCCGTGGCGGCCACTTCGCCACCACCTGGTTCCTGTCCAAGAGCCAGCCGGAGTTGACCGCGGCGACGGAGCGGATTCGGATCGACGTCGGCGCTCGCTGCTCGAAGAACGAAGACCTCAACGCCCGCGCCGAACCGGAGTTCACCGAAATCGCGGGGAAGCTGGTGCTGACCGTCTTCATCAGACCAGCGAGTAAGACGACGAACGTCGCCTGTTTCGAAGACGTGCCGCCCGGCCCGCCGCTGGTCGTCAAGCTTCCCGGGCCGCTCGGCGCGCGCCAGCTCTTCGACGGTGGACTCTTCCCGCCCTCGCCGGCAACTCACCTGCCGGAAATGCCGCACGTCGTCTTCGGGCGCGCCGCCGGCTAAGCAGCTTCGCGCTCGGCCCGCTTGCGCCAGTAGCGCTCGAGGCCGCCGTACTGGTAGGCGGTCGGCACCGCCTGAAGCAGCTCGGCGACCGTCTCCTCACCGTGACCGTCGGCCGCCAGTTGCTCGCGGATCCGGCGCTGCAGGTCGGCCTCGTACTCGGCCTCGGACATGCGGTGGACGAGGTCGGCCTCCTGGCGCAGGCGGTCACGGACGATCGCCAGGTGCTCGGCGGGGGTGTCGACCGGGCCGAAGTGGGTGAGCCCGAGCAGGGTCGGATCCCAGCTCTCGACGATTCCCAGTGACTCGATCCAGGCCTCGACGTCGATGTCCGGCGGCGGAGTGGGCGGCATGACCAGCTTCGAGGGCGGGATCCGGCAGGCGGCGACGTCGCCGACGAAGGCGGTTCCGCTCTCCTCGTGCAGGTAGCAGACGTGGTGGGAGGCGTGGCCGGGGGTGTAGGCGACGCGCATCCCGAGCACGGTCTCGCCGCCGCTGAGCACGGTCACGTTCGCCTCTGGCACCGGCAGGATCCGGCCCCAGAGGTACTCGAGCTGGTCGCCGTAGAGGCGACCGGCGCTGGCGAGCAGCTTCGAGGGGTCGATCAGGTGCGGGGCGCCGCGCTCGTGGACGTAGACCTCGAGGCCGGGCCAACGCTCGACCATCGCCCCGGTCGCGGCGGCGTGGTCGAGGTGGATGTGGGTGAGGAAGACGGCGCGCGGCTGCTGGCCGCCAAGTTCCTCGACCAGGTGGTCGAGCGAGGACTCGGGCCCAGGGTCGACGAGGATCCCGTCGGCATCCCAGCAGCAGATCACGTGGGGCCGGCCCAGGTGCATGACGTCGATCGCGCGCATCGGCCGCGAACTCTATTCAGCGGTTGGCGCGGGCGAGGCGGCGCAGCTCAGGCGGCGGCAGCCGGGAGGCGACCTTCGGCCGCCAGCATGTCGTGGAACCCCTGCTCGAGGCCGCGGGGTTCGTAGCCAAGTTCCTGATGAGCCTTCTCGTAGGTCGCCCAGAAGGTGACGCCGTCGGCGGAGGAGATCAGCTCGCGCAGGTTCGGCGGCTGCCCCATCATTTTTCCGACCACTGGCCCGACCGGCGTCAGGGCCTTGAGCAGGCCGGTGGGGAGCGCGCGCTTCGGCGCCTTCTTGCCGGTCGCGTCGGCGACGACGCCGATCGCCTCGCGCACCGTCGTTTTCGGGCCGCTGATCACGTAGGCCTCGCCGACTTTGCCCTTGTCGAGGCCGAGCAGGATCCCGGTCGCGATGTCTTCTACGTGCGAGAGGCAGATGCCGAGGTCCGGGAACGGGATCAGGGGCATTTTCCCGGCCAGGAATTCGTTCAGCATCACCGCAATCGAGGAGGTGTCGCCGGGGCCGTAAACACCGCCAGGCTGGACGATCACGCAGGGCAGGCCCTCGGCGATCAGGCGTTTCGCCACCTGGTGGGCTTCCCACTTCGTTTCCTCATAACAAGAGGTGAATTCTTTGGCCGGGTGCTCGTAGCTCTCGTCGACCACCTTGCCGTGGGTGTTGCCGAAGACGCCGACGGTGGAGACGTAGGCGACCTTGGGGATTTTCAGCTCGAGCGCCGCCCCCAGCACCCGTTCGGTGCCGCCGACGTTGGCCTCTTTCATCGCTGGCCGATCCTTGACCGGGATCCCGACCTCGTAGATCGCGGCAGCGTGGATGACCGCGTCACAGCCGCTCATTCCGTCCCGGATCGCCCGCTCGTCACTGAGGTCGCCGGCGACGATCTGGCAGCCGAGGTCGGCGGCCTTCTGGCCCTTCTCGGGGTTGCGGACGAGGCAGACGACCTCGTCGCCGCGGGCGCGCAACTGACGCACGACCTCGCCGCCGATGAAGCCCGTTCCTCCCGTGACGAACACCTTCACAATTCCCAACCATATATTCCGTTTGGGGGGTACACGTACAATTAATCTGAGTGCAACGTTCGAGAAATGGCCGCAAGACGGAGACGCGTTACAGCGCGGAGCGCGGCAATGGCGCCGGAGTCACCAATCCACGGGCGCGCCAGCGGGCACTCGCGATCGGGATCACCGACGGCTCTGAGAACGGTGAAGTACTGGCCGAGCTGAAGGAGCTGCTGCGGACCGCCGGAGTCGCCACTGCCGGCGTTGCGACCCAGCAGCGACCGCAGCCGGATCCCGACCGCTACTTCGGCCGTGGCCGGTTGGAGGAGCTGAAGCACGAGATCGCCGCCTGCGACGCCAACCTGGTCGCCTGTGACGATGAGCTGGCGCCCCGTCAGGAGCGCAACCTGGAGGCCGCGCTGGGGGTGCCGGTGATCGACCGCACCGCCGTGATCCTCGACATCTTCGCCGACCACGCCCACTCGGCCGAGGGCAAGCTGCAGGTCGAGCTGGCGCAGCTCGAATACAACATGGCCCGCATGCGGGGCCTCTGGACCCACCTCGAGCGCCTCGGCGCCGGCCGCATCGACGGCGGCATCGGCACCAGGGGCCCGGGCGAGACCCAGATCGAGACCGACCGCCGCCTCGCCCGCGACCGAATCTCGGCCCTGCGCCGCCGGCTCGCCCGGCTCGAGCGCAACCGCGGCGTGATGCGCGCCCGGCGCGATCGCTCCTCGCTTCCCCGGGTCGCCCTCGCCGGCTACACCAACGCCGGCAAGTCGACGCTGCTGAACGCCCTGACCGGGGCCGAAGTCGAGGCCGCCGACCGTCTCTTCCACACCCTCGATCCGACCACCCGCAGCTTCGAGCTCTCCGGCCGCGACTACCTGATGACCGACACCGTCGGCTTCATCGAAAAGCTTCCCCACCAGCTCGTCGAGGCGTTCAAGGCGACGCTCGAGGAGACGGTGCTGGCCGACCTGATCCTGCACGTGGTCGACGCCTGCGAGCCGGAGGAGCGCCGCCTGGCCGACATCAAGGCGGTCGACGAGGTCCTGGAGGAGATCGGCGCCGGCGACAAGCCGCGGCTGCTGGTCCTCAACAAGGCCGACCTCCTGGACGACGCTGAGCGTCGCGAGGCGGCGCTCAGCCATCCCGGCGCGGTGCTCGTCTCCGCCCTCGCCGACGAAGGCCTCGACGAGTTGCGCGAGCGGATCGAGGAGGCTTTCGCTGAGACCCTGACCGAGGTCGAGCTGCTGATCCCCTACAGCGAGGGCGGCCGCCTGCACGAGCTGCACGAGGTGGCCGGCGATCTCGAACGGACCGACCGCGAGGACGGCGTCCTCGTCCACGCCCGCGTCCCCGCCGCCGAGCTGCACCGCTTCGACGACCTCGCCGTCGCCTGAGCCCGCAGTAGGGTGCCGGGCGTGGATCTGCCGATCGCGAAACTCCTCGACGGAGCGACCCTGCCGTCGCGTGCCCACGAGGGGGACGCCGGCCTCGACCTCTACGCCTGCGAGGCTGCGCACATCGGGCCAGGTGAGCGCTGGGGCGTCGGCACCGGCGTCGGGGTGCAGATCCCGGAGGGGCACGCCGGCCTGGTGCTGCCGCGCTCGGGGCTCGCCAGGGACCATGGGATCGCGCTCGTCAACAGCCCCGGTCTGATCGACTCCGGCTACCGCGGCGAACTGCGGGCCCTGCTGCTCAACACCGACCCGGCCGAGACCTTCCGGGTCGAACCCGGCGACCGCATCGCCCAGCTGGTGCTGGTTCCGATCGCGATCGCCACGCCTGTTGAAGTCGACTCGCTGACCGAGTCGATGCGGGGCGCCGGCGGCTTCGGCTCGTCCGGCCGCTAGTTCGCGACTCGACCGCCCCTGTTTACCGCTCCGAGCAGGGGGAACCCGCTCGTACCCAATAACGGGGCTTCGGACGGACTTAGAGTTAACGCTATGGACCTGCGGGCGGGAAGCGCATTCCCTCTCGGGCGTGTCCCGGCGCGACGACCCGCAGATCGGCCTCGCTCGAGCGATCCGCAAGTTTCGGACTGACAGTGCGCTGAGTCAGGAAGATCTCGCGCTGCGGGCCGAGATCCACCCGACCTCGATCTCGCACATCGAGTCGGGCCGCGTCAATCCAGGCTGGGGGAACGTGAGGCGGATCGCGGCGGGCCTGGACGTGCCGCTGCCGGAGCTGGCTGCGCTCGCCGAGGAGTTCGAGCGGCGCGCCGTCTAGACGTCGCTGTCCGCCAGGCGGCGGAGGAGGACGATGGCGCGGCCGACGGTCACCTGGTCTGAGGCCGGCAGTTCTTCGATCGCCTTCACCAGCCAGCCCTCGCGATTGCGGCGGTCGGCTTCGAGCGTGCCCTTGCCGGTGGCGGTGAGGCTGACGAGCGCCCGGCGGCCGTCGGTCGGGTCGGGGTTGCGTTCGACCAGGCCGTCGCCCTCGAGGTCGCCGACGGTCTGCGCCATCGACTGCGGTCGCACCCGTTCGGCGACGGCGAGGGCGCTGACGCTCTGCGGCCCTTCGCGGTCGAGGCGGCCGAGAACTGAGCCGTGCGAGATCGGGAAGCGGTGCTCGGCGCGCAGGCGGCGGATCAGTTGGCCGAGGACGACGCGCAGCTCGCTGGCCAGGGAGGCGGTGTCGGTTCGGGCCGGCACGGGGTGGTGACTATAGCGCGAGAATAGGCAGGTTAACTCAACAGTTTGCCTGTGTATTATCGCTTGCGGATGGCATCGGACCGCTACAAGTGGATCGTCCTCTCGAACACGACGCTGGCGATCCTCCTGGCGACCCTCGACGCCTCGATCACGCTGATCGCGATGCCGGACATCTTCCGCGGCATCCACCTCGATCCGCTGGTCCCCGCCAACAGCTTCTACCTGCTGTGGATGATCCTCGGCTACCTGGTCGTCTCCAGCGTCCTCATCGTCAGTCTCGGCCGCCTGGGGGACATCTTCGGTCGGGTCAAGATCTACAACCTCGGCTTCGTCATCTACACCGTCGCCTCGCTGCTGCTGGCGATCGACTGGATGACCGGGCAGGCGGGAGCGATGTACCTGGTCGTCTTCCGCATCGTCCAAGGCGTCGGTGGCGCTTGCCTGCTCGCCAACTCGGCGGCGATCCTGACCGACGCCTTCCCCGCCAACCAACGCGGGATGGCGCTCGGGATCAACAACATCGTCGGTGTCAGCGGCCTCTTCGTCGGCCTCGTCCTCGGCGGCCTGCTGGCGCCGATCGACTGGCGCCTGGTCTTCCTGATCTCGGTCCCGGTCGGCCTCTTCGGCACGATATGGGCATATTTGAAGTTGCATGAGCTGAGCACGCCCCGTCCGGCGAAGATCGATTGGTGGGGCAACGTCACCTTCGCCCTCGGCCTGATCCTGCTGATGGTCGCCGTCACCTACGGGATCCGCCCCTACGGCGGTTCGCCGACGGGGTGGGGGAGCCCGCTGA
This sequence comes from Solirubrobacterales bacterium, assembly GCA_035509895.1. Classification (GTDB taxonomy): domain Bacteria; phylum Actinomycetota; class Thermoleophilia; order Solirubrobacterales; family 70-9; genus VAYN01. Next base: position 14,387 of record DATKIA010000057.1, on the reverse strand, counting down.
CGCTGGCGCTGCTCGCCGGCGCGATCGCCTCGCTGGTCGCCTTCACGATGATCGAGCGCCGGGTCGAGGAGCCGATGTTCCGGCTGCCCCTGTTTCGGATCAGGGCCTTCACCTTCGGCACGCTCTCGACCTTCCTCGCTGCCGTCGCGCGCGGCGGCCTGATGTTCATGCTGATCATCTGGCTGCAGGGGATCTGGCTGCCGCTGCACGGCTACGACTACACCGAAGCGCCGCTCTGGGCCGGGATCTACATGCTGCCGCTGACGATCGGGCTGCTGGTCGCCGGGCCGGTCTCCGGCTACCTCTCCGACCACTACGGGGCACGCCCCTTCGCGACCGGCGGGATGATCGCCGCCGCGCTCAGCTTCGTCGGCCTGACGCTGCTGCCGATCGACTTCGACTACTGGACCTTCGCCGCGATTCTGCTCTTCTGCGGGATCTCGATGGGGATGTTCGCCTCGCCGAACCGGGCGGCGGTGATGAACAGCCTGCCGGCGGCCGACCGCGGTGCCGGCGGCGGCATGAACCAGACCTTCCAGAACTCCGCCCAGGTGATCTCGATCGGGATCTTCTTCACGCTGATGATCATCGGCCTCGCCTCGGCGCTGCCCTCGACCCTGAGCGGTGGCCTCGAGGCCCACGGCGTCTCCCACGCCGCCGCCCAGCAGGCGGGACAGACGCCGCCGATCTCGGTCCTCTTCGCCGCCTTTCTCGGCTACAACCCGATCCAGCACCTGGTCGGCGCGGAAGCTCTGGGTGCGGTCTCCGCCCACAACCACGCGATCCTCACCGGCCAGGCCTTCTTCCCGCACCTGATCTCGCAACCGTTCGCCGACGGCCTCGACACCGCCTTCGCCTTCGCGATCGTCGCCTGCCTGGTCGCCGCTGCGGCCTCGCTGATGCGTGGCGGCCGCTACGAGCACGTTGAAGAGGGCGAGCGCCGGCGCGGCAGCCACACGATCCCACCGAAACTGGAGGAACAGCATGCGCGTTGAGTGGCACGGCCAGTCCGCCTTCACCCTGAGCGGAGGCAGCACAACTGTGGTCATCGATCCCTTCCAGGACATGAGCGAGCTGGTCCGCGACCGCGGTATGACCTTCGACTACCCACCGTTCGAGACCAGTCCGGCCGACCTGCTGCTGGTCACCCACGAGCACCGCGATCACAACGCGGTCGAGCGGGTCGGCGGCAGCCCGCACACGTTGCGCTCGACCGCCGGTACCCACGAGTCGCCGCTCGGCGAGGTGGTCGGGATTGCCTCCGAGCACGACGAGGTGGCGGGGACGGAGCGTGGGCCGAACACGATCTTCGTCTTCGAGCTCGAAGGCCTGCGGGTGGTGCACTTCGGCGACTTCGGCCAGGACCAGCTACGGCCGGCGCAGGCGCAGGCGATCGGCCGCCCCGACCTGCTCTTTCTCCCGGTCGGCGGCGGGCCGACGATCGGTGGTCGCGCCGCCGCCGAGCTCGCCGCCGATCTCGATCCGACCTGGGTCGTCCCGATGCACTACCGGACGCCGCGCATCGACTTCCTCGAGGACGAGGAGGAGTTCGTCGCCGCGATGCCGGCGGTGCAGCGGTTGGACTCGCCGATCTTCGACACCGCCGAGCTGCGCCGCAGCGGCAAACCGCTGGCCGTGATCCCAGCCGCGCCCTAGACCCCGGCGGCGGCGCGGGCGCTGGCGTGGGCGGCCGCCTCGAGTGCGTCGTCAAGCGGCTCCAGCGCGGGCCGAACGCCGTAGCGGCGCCCTAGGGCCCGGGCGATCAGGTGGTCGGCGAGCCAGGCGTTCTTTGGCAGCAGGGGCCCGTGCAGGTAGGTGCCGATCAGGTTGTGGCGGCGGACCCCCTCGAAGCCGTCCTTGCCGTTGTTGCCATGCCCCTTCAGCACCTTGCCGAGCGGTGGCACGCCGGTGCCGAGATAGGTGCGGCCGCCGTGGTTCTCGAAGCCGGCGAGAACCCGAGGGCCGGCGCCGAGGTCGACCTCGATCGCGACGTTGCCAATCAGCCGCTCACCCGGCTCGCGCACGGTCTCGGCGTCGACGAGGCCGAGACCCGGGAGGGTCTCGGCTTGAACCTGGTAGCTGTGGCCGAGCAGCTGGTAGCCGCCGCAGACAGCGAGCAGGGAGGCGCCGCTCTCGACCGCGGCGGCAAGCGCCTCGCGCTTGGTCGCGACCATGTCGGCGGCAACCATCTGCTGGTCGCGGTCCTGGCCGCCACCGATGTAGAAGAGGTCGTGGGCGGCGGGGTCGACTGCCTCGCCCGGTCCGGCGCCGGCGTAGGCGAAGTCGATTCCTCGCCACTCGCAGCGCCGCTGCAGGAAGAGGATGTTGCCGCGGTCGGCGTAGATGTTCATCTGCTCGGGATAGAGGGCAAGAAGGCGCAGCTCCATCTCAGGCCTCCTTGCCGAGGACGACGACGGTGGTGCCGACGTGGATGTCGGTAGCGCCGATCTCGCGGCGCTCGATCGGGGTCAGGCCGAAAGCTGCCGCCTCTTCCTCAAGCTGGGCCGCCGTGAAGGTCTCGATCCTGACCCGGTTCGGTTCCTCGCTGAGCTCGCCAGCGGGGGAGACGGTCTGGCGCAGGCGGCTGACGATGATTTCGCCCGGGCCGACGGCCGCCTCGATCGCGAGGCTCGAGTAGACCCAACCGTCGACCTCGCGGACGTCGGGCAGCGGCGGCGGTGAGCCGTCGGGCTCGGGCATCGCCTCGAGGATCGCGGCGGCGAACTGGCCGCCGGGCTCGAGGTGGGTCGCGACCCGCTGCAGGCAGGCGGTGCGCTCGGCGGCGCCTTCGAGCAGCTGCAGGGTTTGCATCGGCGCGATCGCCAGCCGCAGGCAGCGATCGAGCTCGAACTCGCGGGCGTCGGCGTGGACGGTTTTGACCGGGAGGCCTTCGCCGCGCTCGGCGAGCGCGGCCAGCAGCTCGGCGTCGAAGTCGAGGCCGACCACCGGCTGGCCGCGGCGAGCGAGGTGGAGGGCGACCCGGCCAGTGCCGCAGCCGAGGTCCAGCACCTCCCCGGCGCCGGCCGCGAGCTCCTCCCAGAGCGGCAGGTCGGCGGCGTAGGCGCCGCACTCGACGTCGTGCCAGATCACGGCAGTCCCGATCTCCGTACCTGGTCGCTCCGTGCTCACTCCCAGAACTCCTTCGCCAGGCCGCGGCCCGCGAGCAGCCGGCGCAGCTCGATCAGCGCCGTATAGGTGGGGAGGGCGAAGAGGCGCGCTGGCGACTTTTGGTCCCCGATAGGGGCCCCAATCTCGCCAGCGGCGGCAACCGCCGCGTCGAGCGACGCCTCGATTCCCTCGACGACCTCGATCCGGTCCTCGGGCCAGCCCGCGTACTTCAGTCGTAGCGCCATCTCAGGCGCCCGGGTACCGCTGCAAACGACCCGGCGCACGCCGTCGGCGAGCAGCTCGAAGTCGGCATCCCAGACCCAGGAGACGTCGCGGCCGTCGGCGATGCGGTCGTTGAGCGCGAGCCAGAGGTCGATCGGCGCACTCTCCGCCTCCAGCTGCAACGTTCGCAGCACCTCGTTGGCGCCGGCCGGGTTCTTGATCAGCAGGATCGAGACCGGGACGCCGCCGACCGCGATCGTCTCGACCCGGCCGAAGGCGGCGCGGGCGCCGGCCAGCGCCGCCGCGATCCGCTGCGGCTCGATCCCGAGCCGGATCCCAGCGGCGATCGCCGCCAGCGCGTTGTAGACGTTGTAGAGGCCGGGGAGGGGGAGCTCGAGCCGGATCTCGGCGCCGCCGGGGACGCGGACGGTCGAGACCGAGCCCTTCATCCCGCGCAGCTCGATCGCGGTCGCGGCGACGTCGGCGTGCGGACGTTCGGCGCCGCAGTTGGGGCACGAGTAGTGGCCGAGATGGCCGACGAAGGCGACCTCGTAGGTATAGGGGTGGCCGCAGCGGCGGCAGTGCTTGGCGTCGAAGGCGTGCTGCAGCTGCGCCAGCGCCTGCGAGTGGTCGTCGATCCCGAAGTAGGTGACGCCCTCGCGCGGGCGCTCGCCCTCGTCGCGGCCGAGGTCCGCGATCAGCGGGTCGTCGGCGTTGAGCGCGAACGCGGTCTTTCCCTCGCGGGCGGCCACCGTCTTCGCCCACTCGTCGGCCAGCGCCTCCATCTCGCCGTAGCGGTCGAGCTGGTCGCGAAAGAGGTTGCCGAGGACGATCAGCGACGGCTTCAGCTGCTCGCTGACCCGTGGCAGCCAGGCCTCGTCGACCTCGAACAGGCCCTCCTCGCCGCGCTGCTCCAGCAGCGCCGTGGCGACGCCCCAGGTCATGTTCGAGCCGGCTCGATTGTGGACCGGGTGGCGGCCCTCGGCCGCCAGCAGGGAGGCGATCATCCCCGCCGTCGTCGTCTTGCCGTTGGTGGCGCTGACGATCGTCGTCCCGCCCTGCAGGCGGGCGCCGAGGCGGGCGATCGCCTCCGGTTCCAGCCGCAGCAGGACGCGGCCGGGGAGCGTCGTGCCGCCGCCCTTGCCGGTGGCGCGGCTGGCGCTGCCGATAGCCCGTGAGAGGGCGACCTTGGCGCGGAACATCAAGGCTCGGATCGGGCCGGGACCAGCACGTCGAGCGCCCGTGGCAGGACTTTCAGCGTCGTCGGCAGCTCGGTCAGGTGCTCGCCGTCGGCGTAGACAGGAAACGGCTTGCTCGCACTCAGCTCGAGGTGCGAGGCGCGCAGGACCTTGACCTGCTCCTCCTCGATATGGGTGCCCTTGAACACCTTCGGCAGGTTAGCCACGAAGCGCAGCTTGCCGGCGTCGCCAACGGCGACGATGTCGAACTGGCCGTCGTCGAGCTCGGCGTCCGGGGCGATGAACATGCCGCCGCCGTAGGCCTTGCTGTTGGCGACCGAGACCGAGTAGCCGCTGATCCGCGTCCGTTCGTCGTCGATCCGGATCGTGAACCCGGCCGGCTTCCAGCGCAGCAAGGTGGCGAAGGCGGCGTAGACGTAGACGAGGTTGCCGGGCAGGAAGCGAGCCTCGTTGGCGCGGCGGCTGGCTTCGGAGTCGAAGCCGACGCTGACGATGCCGAGGAAGCGCTTGCCGTTGGCCTCGCCGACGTCGATCCGGCGGCTGTGGCCGGCGAGGACGACTTCGGCCGCCGCCTCCGGCTCGTCGGGGATGCCGAGGACGCGGCAGAGGTCGTTGCCGCGGCCGCCGGGGATGATCCCGAGCGGGACCTCGGCGCCGGCCATCGCGCCGCCGACGGCGCCGACCAGGCCGTCGCCGCTCATCACCACCGGCACCTCGCCGGCGTCGATCGCCCGCAGCGCGTGCTCGACCCCGTGCTCCAGGCCTTTGGTGCGCTGCACGCGGAAATCGACGCGGTGGGCGTCGAAAACGGACTCGACCCGTGGCAGCAGCTTCAGCGTCTTGCCGCCGGCAGACGACGGGTTGACGAGTAACGCCAGTGGCATCCCCTCGATATCCATGCCGTTTGCAGCCTAAAGGGAGGGGCTGGCGGGGCCGTCGCCGCGCAGGCGGGCGACAGCGAAGCTGCCGTCCCCGGCTGGCTCGGAACTGACCGGCTCGAAGCCGGCGCGAGTCAGGCTCCGCTGCGCCAGCCAGCCGCGCAGCCCGCCCGGGGCGCCGGCGGTGCCGGTGTAGGCGAGGACGAGGAGGCCACCGGGTCGCAGCACGCGGGCGGTCTCGGTTGCGGCCGGGGCGGCGTCGACGAGGACGACGAGGTCGAACTGATCGTCGGGGAAGGGGAGCGAGCGCGGCGAGCCGGGCTTGAAGGCGACCCGGCCCTCGGGGTCGAGCCCGACGCGGGCAGTCGCCTCGCGGATCGCCCGCTCGGAGCGGGCGACCCCGCGCACCCGCGCCCGGGGAAACTCACGGGCGAGGAAAAGAGTCGCCTCGCCGTCGCCGCACTCGACCTCCAGCACCCGCTCCGGATCGCCGGCCTCGAGGACCGCGGCGGCGAGCGGCGTCAGGGCCGGCGTCGACATCAAGCGATCGTAACCGCGCTTTGGTTTAGGCTTCCTCACTGATGGGGGCGCCAAAAGACCGACGCTGGATTGTCCTTGCCGTGTTCGCGCTGATCGCGGTTGTGATCGTCGCCGTGATCTTGATCTCGCGCGGCGGTGGTGACGACGGTGATTCGACCACCACGAGCGCCGCCAATTCGACGAGCGGCTGCAAGGAAGTCGAAGCGCCGGAACCGAAGAACGTCAAGCTCAAAGCGCCGGAAGAAACGATCGAAGCCGGCGAAGAACAGACCGCGGTCGTCGAAACCAGTTGCGGGACCTTCAAGATCGAACTCGACACCAAACAGGCCCCGATCACGGCCAACTCCTTCGCCTATCTCGCCGAAGAAGGCGTCTACGACGATCTCACCTTCCACCGCATCGCGCCTGGTTTCGTGATCCAAGGCGGCGATCCGAAAGGCGACGGCACCGGCGACGCGGGCTACAAGGTCGAAGAGAAACCGCCGGCGAACCTCGAATACACGAAAGGCGTGGTGGCGATGGCCAAGAGCTCGGCCGAGCCACCGGGCACCTCCGGCAGCCAGTTCTTCGTCGTCACCGCTCCCGACGCCGGCCTGCCGGCCGAATACGCCCTGGTCGGCAAAGTCAGCGAAGGCATGGACGTCGTCGAAAAGATCGGCAAGCTGCCGGTCAACGGCGAAACGCCGAAAAAACCGGTCGTGATCGAATCGGTGACGATCGAACCAGGGCGTCCGGGCTAGGCGCCGCGCCTGGCGGCGGCACCAAACCTCTACCCTGACGGCATGGCCAAGCCCAAGGTCGGAGACAAGGCCCCCGATTTCGAGTTGCCCGGAACCGGCGGCAAGACCTATCGCCTGGCCGACTATCGCGGCCGCAAGCTGATCATCGCCTTCTATCCAGGCGACTTCACCGCCGTCTGCACGAAACAGTTCTGCTCCTACCGTGACCAGGGCGAGCGGCTTGACGGCCTTGGCGCCGACGTGCTCGGGATCTCGCCGCAATCGGTCGAGTCGCACGAGCGCTTCACCGAGGAGAAGCGCCTCAACGTGCCGTTGTTGGCCGACGAGGACAAGGAGGTTGCGCGCGCCTACGGCGTGCTGGCGGGGCCGATGGTGCGGCGGGCGATCTTCATCATCGACGAGGAGGGTGTGATCCGGCACCGCAAGGTCACGCTTGCCGGGCTCACCTACGAGTCCGTCGACGATCTCGAGCAGGCCCTCGCCGCAGTCGCCTGATGGCGTCCGCCGCCGCGACCCAGTTCGCGGTCGGACCGGCGCCGGTGATCCGTGGCGAGATCGCGGGGGAGGGGATGCCGATCGTGCTTTGCCACGGGGTCACCGCGACCCGGCGCTACGTGGTCCAGGGCTCACGCGTGCTGGAGCGTTCCGGCTTCCGGGTCCTCAGCTATGACGCCCGCGGCCATGGCGAGTCCGACCCGGCACCGGCCGGGGAGGGTTATGACTACCCGCGGCTGGTCGACGACCTCGAGCGGGTCGTCGAGTCTGAGCTCGGGGAGGCACGCTTCTTCCTCGCCGGCCACTCGATGGGCGCCCACACGGCGGTTGCCTACGCGCTGCGCCATCCCGAGCGGCTGGCGGGCCTGATCGTCATCGGACCGGTCTTTGGCGGCGAGGTGTCGGCTGAGGCGGTCGCGTACTGGGACGGACTGGCGGATGCGCTCGCCAGCGGTGGCGTCGACGGCTTCCTCGATTACATCGCCGCCCAGCAGGGCATCGACTCGGCCTGGAGCGAGACGGTGCTGCGCTTCACCCGCGAACGGATGCTTCTGCATGAGCGCCCTGAGGCGCTGGTTGAGGCACTGCGATCGATGCCGCGCTCGCGCCCGTTCGAGTCGCTCGACGAACTGCGCACCCTCGACGTGCCGGCCCTGGTCGTCGCCAGCGACGACGGCGCCGATCCCGGTCATCCCTACGCGGTAGCGGCCGCCTACGCGGAGGCGCTGCCGCAGGCCGAGCTGGTCAGCGAGGGGGAGGGGGAGTCACCGCTGGCCTGGCAGGGCGGCAAACTCTCGCGCCAGATCGTCGCATTCTGCGAGAGCCACTCAAACTCTTTATCGTGATCGCCATGAGGATGCCGGCAGAGGGGACCCTGAGGCGGATCATCGCCTTTGTCGCGGCGGTGGGAATTGGCGTCGCGACCTACATCACGATCGCCGACTCGGGCGGCGGCGCGCCGACCTGTCTGGCCGGCGGTGGCGGCTGCGAGACGGTCGCCAACAGTTCCTATTCGCACATTGCCGGCGTCAACGTCGCCGTCTTCGGGATCATCGGCTACGTCCTGATCCTGGCGACCGCCTTTTTCGCCAGCGACGCCGCCCGTTTCGGCGGTTTCGCCCTGGCCCTGGGGGGCTTTGGCTTCAGCGTCTATTTAACGTACTTGGAGATATTCAAGATCGAAGCGATCTGCCAGTGGTGTGTCGCGAGCGCCGTGCTGATGACGATTCTCTTTCTGCTCAACGCCACCCGTCTGATCGGCTACGTGGGCAGCGACGGCGCCACAGCGCCGCCGGAGGAAGCGGACAACGACGATACTGCGGCTCCTGAAGAGGCCGAGTTGCAGACCTGAATCGACCGTGGGGGGAACGGATGAGTAACAAGAAGGAGCGGGAGAAGCGGCGCGAAGAACGGCTGGCGGAAGAGCAGAAGGTCAGCAGCTCCGACAATCGGCGCCAGCGCCTGCTGCAGATGGCCGCGGGTGCCGTCTTCCTGGTCGTCGTCGCGGTCGTCGTTCTCGTTGTCGCCAACTCGTCGAGCAGTGACAGCGGTGGCGACTCGAATATCGAGGAAGTCGGCGCCGTCGACAGCCTTTTCAACGGGATCCCTCAGGAAGGCCTGATGCTGGGCAAGGCGTCAGCGCCGGTCGAACTGATCGAGTTCGGGGACCTGCAGTGCCCGGTCTGCAAGGAGTATTCGGAAGAAATCTTGCCTGAGGTGATCGAAAACAAAGTCAAATCGGGCGAAGCGAAAATCGACTTCCGCAACTTCACGATCATCAGCGAAGAATCGGTTCCCGCTGGCGCCGCCGCGATTGCCGCCGGCAAACAGGGCCGCGGCTGGTACTTCATCGAGCTCTTCTACCGCAACCAGGGCGAGGAGCGCTCCGGTTACGTGACCGACGAATTCCTGACCTCGATCGCCAAAGGGGCCGGCGTCAAAGACATGGCGAAATGGAACAAGGAACGCAAGGACCCGAAAACGACGAAGGAAGTCGAAGCAACCTACGCCGAAGCCCAGAAATTCGGCTTCAACGGGACGCCGTCGTTTGCGATCCAGGGTCCCAGCACCAACGGCGTCGAGCTGCCCGGCACCCTGCAGACGCCCGGCGAATTCGAAGAAGCGATCGAAGAAGCGAGCTGAGGCACGAGGACGAGGCGGCTTCTCGCCTCGGTCTATGCCTGAGTTGACATAACCACCATTATCGTGCGTTGGGTTCTGCCAGTTGAACGGGGTGCATTCGTGGCGATGGGAGTCATCTCCCTCGCCTCGATCGTGATTGCCAGCACGCTCGGCAGCGATCTGCGCCCGCATGCCGACCTCCTGCGCGTAGCGGCGGGCATCGGCGCCAGCCTCTTCCTCGCCTACGTGATCGAGATCACCTGGATGGCGACCCAGGTGCTTCCACCCGGCGCCGGCGAAGGCATCCTCGGTGGTCTCACCGGGTTCGGCCTCGCCGGGTTCGTCGGCGTCATCGTCCTCCTCATCCTCAGCGAGAACGGCCCCGGCGAGTTCTCGATGCTCGGCGAGTACTTCCTCTGGTGGTCGTTGCTGGCGCTGACCCTGCTCGGGCTCATGGTTGCGATGCAGCCATTCATGGTCCATCAGTGGCGGACGATTGCCGCTCTGGCAGAGCTTGAAGAGGAGATGCTCGCCGAGGAAGAAGAGCCGCAGCCCGAACTGCGCTAGCCCCCGAGGGCGATACGCAGCAGCGCTCTGGTCGCGCTGAAGACGCCCCTGGGGACGTCGGCGGACGGTGAGGCGCCGGGATGGCGGTGTGAGATCCGGACTCGGAGGGATTTCGGGCGGATCCGGAAGCGCAGCGGTGGCTCCAGGGTCAAGGACTCGCCGTCGACGCCGAGCGCGATCGGGCCGCCGGCGTCGACTTCGAGCTCGGGCTGCTTCAGCTCGCGGTAGCGGCCGGCGGATGAGTCCGGGCCTGGGATCGGAGGTTCGAAGTCGGTGATGCCGAGTACGCCCTCGTCGAGGCGCGGCCTGGTTCCCGATCCGATCGTCGCGCCCAGCCGGTAGACGTTGTTGGAAACGAGGATCAGCGCCGTGCTGACCTGCTCGTTGCCTTCGTCGTCGCGCCAGCGCATCTCGGCCACTTCACCTTCGGGCCCGAGCGTGTCGGCCAGGGTCTCCAGCAGCGTGCGGATCTTGGCGCCGCGATAGGCGTCTTGGCTGACTGCCTCGGCGTAGACGCCGAGTGAGACGTTGTTGACGAAGACGCGGCCGTTCACCTCCCCCAGGTCGACATAACGCTCGCCCCCGTCGACGAAGGCGTCGAGCGCGCCGACGACGTCTTCCCGGTCGACGCCGAGGTCGAGCGCGAAATGGTTGCGGGTGCCGGAGGGAATGCAGGCGTAGGGCAGGTCGTGCTCGGCGGCGATCGTCGCGACCAGGGCCTGGGAGCCGTCGCCACCTGCCATCGCCAAGCCGTCGGCCCCCCTCCCCACCGCATCGCGGACCAGCTGCTCGAGGTCCTGCCCTGGTTGCAGCTCGACCGTCTCGATCCCGATCCTGCGAGCTGCCGCGACCAGGCCGACTTTGCTCGCGCGGCCGTCCCCCGAGCGCGGGTTGACGAACAGAACCGGGTGCTTTGGCGGCGGCACCGGCGGCAGCGAACGTTCGGGTTTGAAGGCGCGCTGGGCACCGGCGACCGAAATCAGGAAGGCGACGATCAAGATCGTCAGCGTCCAGGCGTTTTCGCCGCTGATGACGACGCCGATTCCAAGACCGACGAGCATCGCGGCGATCGCCATCCCCGCCAGCCGTGCGGGACCGCGGCGCAGCAGGCCGAGCCAGGCGGCAGTGAGGGCGGCGGCGACACAGACGAGCACGATCAGGCCATTGGGGAAGTCGGCGGCGAAGATCTCGATCCCGAGCGCCAGCGCGACGGCCCCGCCGGCGAGCGCGCCGATCGCTCCCAGCCGGCGGCTCATATCATCTCCCGATGCGCGAGTGGCTGAAGGAGGCGGAGGCGGTCGACGTTGCCGTCTACGCGGCGATCGCCGGGACCAAGACGCCGCGGCTCGACGAGGCAATGCGGAAGCTCAGCAGCACCGCCGACCACAGCAAGATCTGGATTGCTGCAGCAGCCGGGATGACTGTTCTCGGCGGTACCGGTGGGCGCCGCGCGGCGAGACGCGGGCTGGTCTCGCTCGGCATCGCCTCGGCCTTCGCCAACCTCGTCGCCAAGCCGCTGACGACGAGGCGCCGCCCCGATCGCGAGCAGCTCGAGGTGCTGGCGCGGCGCCAGGTGCCGATGCCGCGGACGAGCTCCTTCCCTTCTGGCCACACCGCCTCGGCCTTCGCCTTCGCGACCGGTGCCGGCCAAGCGCAGCCCTCGCTCTCGGCGCTGCTGCGGGCGTTGGCGACCCTGGTCGGCTACTCGCGCATTCACACCGGTGTCCACTATCCCGCAGATGTGCTGGTCGGGGCGTTCATCGGTGTCAGCGCCGCCGAGCTGGCAGGCCGCCTGCTCAACCGTTAGGCCTTCGGGGCGCCCGCCAGGCGGGCGCTGCCGCGAACCAGCGGGCGCACGATCGGCGGGGCTTTCGGCGTGCGGTCGTACTCGACCGCGCCGAGCTCGAAGCGCGAGGCCGCGAGCGTTGCCAGGGTGTCGCGGTTGCAGTGGCAGCCGTCGGCGAGGAAGCGCCAGGGACGCTCGAGCCGGTCCTGCCAGCGCGCCAGGCCGGAATCCTCCGCCCGCACGTGCTCGACGAAGACGAGCTGACCGCCAGGTTTGAGGACTCGGGCCAGCTCGGCGAGCGCAGCCGCGGGGTCGGGCACCGTGCAGAGAACCAGCATCGCGACTGCGCTGTCGAACTCGTCATTCCCGAAGGGGAGCCGTTCCGCCGGCGCTTCGACGATCCGCGCGCTGCGGCCGGCGGCCTTCGCCTTGACCCGCAGGCGCTTCGCCATATGCGGATCCGGCTCGACCATCACCAATTCGCCGACCGACTCCGGGTAGAGATCGAGGTTGACGCCGGTGCCGCCCCACACCCCAAAATAACCGCGAGGTTGCCTTTTGCCGGCTATAGAGGCGGAAAAGGCAACCTCGGCGTTCTGTCAGGCGGCGTCGCGCTGCTCGACCGGCTCCGGCGGCGCTTCCTGTGGGGCGTCGGCGCTTGGCTCGCTGGCGGCGGCGCGCTCCTCGTAGGCGCGGCGGGCGGCGTGGTCGACCTCGAACATCAGCTTGTCGACCTTCATCAAACGGCCCATGCCCTCGCGCCAGGCCCGCGGCAGCAGCTGCATGAACTTGTAGAGGCCGCCGTTGGAGCGCGGCACGAAGACGTCGAAACGCGGCACTTCCATCGCGTCGACGATCTCGTTGGCGACGTCCTCGGCCTCGACCGGTTTCACCCATTTCTGGCCGACGCCGCTGGTCAGTTCGGTGTTGACGACGGTCGGCATCACGCAGAGGACCTCGACGCCGCTGCCGCGCAGCTCCGCCCGCACCGCCTCGCTGACTCCGACGACGGCGTGCTTGGTCGCCGAGTAGGTGGCGATGCCGGGGATCCCGGCCTTGCCGGCCTGCGAAGCGATGTTGACGATGTAGCCGCTGCCGCGCGGCTGCAGGCGCTTGATCGCCAGCTGGGTGCCGGTGATGACGCCGTGCAGGTTGATGTCGATCTGGCGGCGGACCGAGTCGGCGCTCTCGTCGACGAACGGGGTCACCGGCATGATTCCGGCGTTGTTGATCACCGCGTCGACCGGGCCGAGCTGGCGCTCGGTCTCCTCGAGGAAGGCTTCGAAGGAGGCGCGGTCGGTGACGTCGAGCGCCAGCGCGATCGTGCCGCCGCCGAGGCCGGCCGCGGTCTCCTCGGCGAGGGAGAGGTCGAGGTCGCCGATCGCCACCCGGCAGCCTTTGCGGACCAGGGCCGTCGCCGTCGCCTTGCCGATGCCGCGAGCACCGCCGGTGATTGCGACCACTTTGCCGTTCAGGGAACGTCGATCCTTCGCCATTTCGTCCTCCGTTATCTCAATCGCGGACGGGCTCATCTCACCCGGCGGCTGGTTTGTAGACCGTGACCACGGCGGCGCCGCCGAGTCCGATGTTGTGCTGGAGGGCGACCGCCGCCCCCTCGACCTGGCGCTTGTCGGCTTCGCCGCGCAGCTGCCAGGTCAGCTCCGAGCACTGCGCCAGCCCGGTCGCGCCCAGCGGGTGACCCTTGGAGATCAGTCCGCCGGACGGGTTGACGACGGGGCCCTCGCCGCCGTAGGTCGTCGCTTCCGCCTCGACCAGCTTGTGGGCCTCGCCCTCGGCCGCAAGACCGAGCGCTTCATAGGTGATCAGCTCGTTGGCGCTGAAGCAGTCGTGCAGCTCGATGACGTCGACTTCGGCGGCGGCGACCCCCGCTTCCTCATAGGCGCGGTTGGCCGCGGTGCGCGACATGTCCGAGCCGACGATCGTCATGCAGTCGGCCGCCTCGTCGAAGGTCGAGGTGAGGTCGGTGACCATCGACTGGCCGACGATCTCGATCGCCTTGCCCCAGAGGTCGTGCTCGTCGACGTAGCGCTCGGAGGCGACGATCGCGCAGGCCGAGCCATCGGAGGTCGGCGAGCACTGCAGCTTGGTCAGCGGCTCGTGGATCATCTTCGCGGCCTTGATGTCCTCGATCGTGTACTCGTCCTGGAACTGCGCATAAGCGTTGTTGACCGAGTGCTTGTGGTTCTTCCAGCCGATCCATGCGTAGTGCTCGGGCTTCGACCCGTAGCGCTCCATGTGCTCGCGCCCGGCGGCGCCGAACATCTGTGGCGCCGGCGGCGCGTCCTCCCACTCGCGCAGCTCGAGCAGCGCGGTGACGTGCTTGTCGATCGGGTTCGTGCGATCGGTGAACTTGACGCCGAGCGAGCCGAGCTCCATCTTCTCGAAGCCGAGCGCGAGCGCGCATTCGGCGAGCCCGCCCTTGACCGCCTGGCGCGCGAGGTACAGCGCGCTCGAGCCGGTCGAGCAGTTGTTGTTGACGTTGACGACCGGTATCCCGGTGAGGCCGAGACCGTAGATCGCGCGCTGGCCGGCCGTCGAGTCGCCATAGCAATAGCCCACGAATGCCTGCTCGACGTCCTCATAGGCGACGCGCGCGTCGGCGAGCGCCTTGCCGCCGGCCTCCTTCGCCCAGTCGGGGTAGTCGCCGTCCTTCGTCCCGGGCTTCTCGAACTTCGTCATGCCTACGCCGATCACGAACGTGCGGTTCATC
>DATKIA010000056.1:0-7497 GCA_035509895.1 Solirubrobacterales bacterium | reverse complement strand
CCTCGATGGTCGTCAGCAGAGCGTCGAGGCCACGGGCGGAGACGGCGGCGGTGATCACGCTGCCTCCCTGTCGATCGGCGCCGGCGGCTTGGTGGCGGTGGGCGCGGGCGCCTTCCGAGGACCAACCCGCTTCTCGCGGTCGGTGATGGCGATGATCATCAGCACCGCCAGGGAGAACAAGAAGACGCCGAGCACCACCTGCCAGGGCAGGGTGAGGAAGAGGAGAGCCGCGAGAGCCAGGCCAACGAGAGCGGCGAGCGGGATCACCGCGCCACCGCCGCGGTGTCGGTGCGCTTCTCGACATCGGCGTGCAGGCCCGCCACCAGCTCCTCAAGTTCGCTGACGATCTCCTCGGCCTTCTCGCCGAGCGAGGCTGGGGCGCCCGGGACGACGCCGGCGAGGCAGCGGACTCGGTTGACGGCCTGGCTGAGCTTGCGGTCAAGCTCGTTGCCGAGTTCCTCGGCCCGCTGGGGGGTGAAGGTGCCGGGGATCACTGGGCGTCCCCTTCCTTGGACTGCTGCTGGGGAGGGAGGGCGGCGTTCAGGAGTTCGAGCGCGCTCTGAACGGCCTCAGCCTTGATCGCTGGGCCTTTGTCGCGAGCGACCCAGAGAACGTTGCGCACATTCGTAGCTGCCTCCCGTAACCCCTCCTCGCCAACCTTCAGGGCGGCGTATTTGGCCTGGAACTCGGCAGTAAGAGCGAGAGCGTCGTCGCGTTCGATCTCGACTTGTGACCGCCGCCGAGGCCCGAGGTTGCGAAGGAAGGTCACAGCGTCTTCGGCCTCGCCTTCATCGAACGGCACATGGTGGGCGATGCGGGCCGCAATCTCATTCAGGCGCTTCTCCTCGTCCCCTTGGGTCGCGGTTGGCTTCTCTCCAACCCGTCCCTGTTCCCATGAGCCGATCGCTCGGGATTCAAGCTCCGGCGGACGACCGCCATCCTCTTCCCAGCCAGCGTGATGTTCACCTAGCTCGACAAGCGCAGCCTGGGGGTCGGGGAACGGCCCGTAAATGCCATCGTGCGCGTTGACTCGATACTCGCGACGGTCTCCCTCCTCGTCCCCTGCTGGGCGGTTGGCGAGGTTGCGGAGGAAGGTGGCGGTTCCGTCCTCGGCTCGCAGATGGCGATCGACGTCGATGTCGATGTCGTCTGCAAGGTCGTTCAAGCGCTTGGCATCGGCATGTGAGATTTGCGACGCGGGCCGCTCGATGGAGTCCAGATGCTCGGCTGCGTCCTCGTAGCCTTCGGCTTTGGCCTCAAGGCAGCGAGCGGGGTCCTCGTCGCCAACCTCTCTGGCTTCTGAGGCGATTTGTCGGCACTCCGCCGCCTCGAAACGGAAGTAGCCCGCGAGTTGCCCGACATCGTCACCCGCCAAGAGGTGCGCATCCATGCGACGGATGTCCTGCATGGTCTTGCCGGGCGGGAGCACATAGCCCGAAGGCAACCTCGCCGAGTCGTCGTTCTCCTCCTCGCTCAGCCTCCCTACTGGCTGGGGCTGTTGCAGGAAAGGGAGTGCTTCAAGGTCGGTACGAGCTTTCGCAAGCCACTCTTGCCTCGCCTCCTTGCCGCAGTCAGCCCAAGAGCAAGGCATCGCGTCCCGGTCTCGAATCGTCCACTCGAATTGACGCGCTGCCAGCTTCTCCACCGCTTCCTCAAACCCCTCAGGTGAAGGGACGGGCTGGGTGGAAGGCTCAACGAGAGCGTCCCGGAGCTTGGCCCGCGCCCGCTCGGCTCGCTCGGCGGTCTCGTTGATTCCCGGCAGATCGCCCTCGTGGGCAAGGGCCTCTGCGTCCGCTCGATCCCATCGCACGATCACCTCCTCGCCGCTCAGCCGCCCCTCGTGCGCCTTGCCTGCTTGCTCTTCAAGCTGGTCCGCGACTCCCCCTACTTGGTCCTGGAGGGCGAGAAGTTCGGCGCGAGCTTTCTCGTAGGCCCCCATGATTCGGAAGCACTCCTCGCCGATGATCCGGGCGCTCTCTCGCGCTTTGGATACAAGCCTCTCGGCGTCCTCGAAGCGGACCCAGTGGCCGTTCTCCTCCGAGCGCACCTCGTTGAAGCCGGGATGCTCCGGATCGGGGGCAATTACGAACCGCTCTACCCCATCTAGGGCGGTCATCAGGCGGCCTCTTTCCAGGCGAGAACGTGCGGCCGTCCTTCTTTCCAGTTCCGCCAATCGAGGCGGGAAGCAAGGTCGTAGCTAGGTGGAGGAGCGCCGTGGTCGATGACAGCAGCGAGGCCGCCGCGAGCCAGGTACCCGGTGATCGAGTGGGTGCCGTTTCCGGCGGCCTGCCACGTTTCCGCTAGGGCGGCGCGCCACTCCTGCTCACCCTCGATGTCAGCGATCTTCGCCTTGAGGACGCGGGCGCGGTGCCCGGTCTTCGAGTCGGGGAGATCGCCATCTTCGACGTCCTCAAGTTCCCGGCGATAAGTCTTCAGCAGGTGGCGAAGGCCGTCGTCCGTGCAACCGCGAACCGTGTGATGGCGCCGTTCGTCTCGGACCGCAAGCATCGTCGCGTGTCGAAGGTTCGCTTCCCGCTCGATGCGATCTGAGATCTCCTGCTCATCGGTCGTACATTCGGCGTAGACCGAATCTGGGGCGTAGCCGAGGGCCTCGGGCAGCTCTTTGGTCGCCGTCGCCATCAGGCGGCCTTCCCTGCAGGCTCGGGGGCGGAGGTTTTTGCCCTGTCGAGGAACTCGTCTAAGGCGACCTCGAGAACAAACGCCCGCGAGCGCCGCTGCTCCTCGCAGTAGTCGTCGAGGCGCTGGAGCTTCTCGTCATCAACGCGGGTCTCAACGCGGTTCTTCTCTGCGGGGCTGATCGGCATTCTGCGGGTTTATACCGCAGACTGCCGATCATGTCAACTATCTGCCGATAGACATTCGAGTTCACTGCAATATCCGCACGGAATGCGCCTGAATCGGTGTACGGTTCCGCAGCGGAGTGGACAAGTTGACCGATAAAGACGCGGGGGCGGACGAGCCGACTGAGAGCGGGAAGGAGCTCGGCCGGCGCCTTGCGGCTGCGCGCGCCTACTCGCGGGCGGGCAAACCGCAGGAGGGTCGCGATGCGTTTGCGACAAGAGTTCTCGGCAAAAAACGCGATGCCCTTTCTCGGTATGAACGCGGCGACATCCCCGAGCCCACACGGCCATGGGTCATCGATCGGTTCGTCAGCGAGACGAAGCTGCCGGCGGCCTTCTTCAGCGTCAGTGTCGATCTACAAAAGCTCCCTGCGATGGCCGAAGTGTGGAGGCAGGCAGAGCCGGAGATCAAGCGGCAGGCTGAGGCTGCGGTGCAGGCTGCGGAAGCTGCACGGGACGCGAGTCTTCCACGCAACGGGCAATCTGACGAGTAGCTTCGATCCAGGGGTGACCTGCGCTAAGTGAAGCGCCGGCCTCCAGAAGATCTGTCCGCAGTTTCTCCATCACTGCTGCGTCACCCCGCCCCGTCCCCCCTTGTCCAGGTCGGCCTGGCATGACATCAGAAACCCCTTCTATCTTCATCGAGACCCCTCCCCCGCCCTTTTGGTCGATTCCGCTGTAGCGGTATATCGCCCTTTCGAGGGGGTGGCTAATCGACTTGTTGAGCGCTCACGATTCCGTGAGTGGGCTACGCAGGGATTTCAGTACCGACCGCTCATAAAGCATCGTGGTTGCAGTGAATGGAATTGCCGAATTGGGATCCTTGGCAATCCGATTCGCCGCTCGAGCGACAATCTCCCTGGTCTTGAAAAACGTATCGTCATGGAGCTCGCTGATTTCCCGAAAGCCTTGATCGTCGACCTGATCGGGGTACCGCAGAAGTGATCGATCGGGGCGAGAATCAAAGATGCGAGCGCCAACCGCAGCGGAGAAGTCAGCGAGGATGAACCTGAGGATCGACATCGTCACGACTTCTCGCTGGGGCTTCGACATTTTTTCGAACTCCTCGGTTCCTGAGAAGCCGGTCTCAACCGCTCGGTAGATCTTCTTCACTCGATTGCCGACGACCAGCTCGTCGACCAGTTCGATCGCGCCGATTTCCTCAAGTTTCTTCACGTGGTTATTGACGTAATTGGTTTTCTCCCCTAAGGCCTCGGCGATTTCGCTTGGGCTCGCCTCTCGTTCTGAGAGATAGATGAACGCCTGAATCCGCGTCGGGTGTGCGGCAAGGACTGCCAGAGATGCCTCTACCGCCGACGGTCGCGCCGATACCTGAATTTTGCCTCGGGGGGGCATCTGGAGACCATCGTAGAAGACCGCGCGAATCACTGAGGCGGATCCGTTCCTAAATCCGACCGGCGCCGTCCTTTCAATCGACGCCAAGCGGGCCTGGGGAATAGCCCGATCCCTACCGACCGAAGGGAGGTGGAATCGGTGAAGATCGAGAGCGCAGATCGCGCAATGCCAATGGCGTCGAACAAGGGCGCCTGATGACGGTTGGGCCGGCCTCCTGCGTTGAACGCGGGGGCCGGCCCCGCTATGCCCAGGGCAGCCACCGGGGTCCACCCGAGTTAAGCGCGTGGCGTGATTCAGAGACAACCGCCGGTTAGGATCGGTCCCGATGTGGGAGAACCCCCGACTGACCGCTGTCTTCGCGCCCCTGGAGACCTCGGAGTTGAGCGATGAGGCCCTTAAATGGATTGGCTGGAAGGGCGAGTGGGAAGTGACCCATCTCTGCGAGGAAGGCCACGATGACTGGCCGACCGGAACGCCGCTGTGCACGGTCAGCAAGGGCGTGCTCGAGCGCGGCGAGCCCCACCCGCCGGCCGACGCATTCGTCTGGGCGCCCATCTCCGACCTGGCCTCGATCGAGTGGGACGAGCGGACCGAGGCGCATTTCGAAGACCAGATACGGGAGACCGTTGAGTCCCGGTTCCCTCCCCCGTGACCCAGCACCGCCTTGAGATCCACGTCAGCCCCGGCGAGCACTCCAGCCTCTACCTGCCGAAGTGCGTCCCTTGCCGCTGGCTGGGTGGCGACTGCCGCAGCGAAGAGGAGGCGCGACAGGAGTTCGAAGAGCGCCACCTCGCCGGCCGGGAGTTCCAAGGGGATCCCGATCACTGGGGGCGGCCGACCAGCTGAGGGGCGCGCTAGAGTCGACGGGACTGCAATCCACTACTCGGAGGTGAGACCCGAGATGGAGTATCGACAGCAGGAAAACTGCAAGACCTGCGGCGAGCTAAGCGGCAACGTAAACGGCTCCGTGCTGATGGAAGCGCCCCCAGGCGCCGCCCGCCCTCGGCAAATCGGATGGTGCTGCTCGAAGGGCCACGAGAATCTCTACCCGCCGCCGCCGCGCACCCCTCTACATCAAGGGGCCGTCTACTTGGACGAAGTCGCTTCCCTCGTCAAAGCCTCCGAGGACGAGGTCTGCGCGGCCGTCGAGGACGGCCTGCTCCAGACCGGGTTCGACGGGAACGGCGTCTGGCTCGGGGACCTGATGCGCTGGGAGAGGATCCGGCGCGCCCTCGCCGCCTGCGAGGACGACGAGAAGCGCGACGAACTGAGAGAGGCTCTCGTCGAGAGGCTGGCCATCACGACTTAGCGGGCCAGTCTCACAACCAGCCCGCTCTGCGCTGCGACCCGCTACGGCGGGTCGCTTGCGTACAGGCCCTGAACGACAAAAGCCCGCCGCCTCCGAAGAGACGACGGGCCGAAACCATGCCGCGCAGCCAGCGCTAGAAATACTCCGAGCGTTCCTATACCGTTGAAGTACAGGCAAGGAACCAGACAGGGGGCTCCAAATTGGCTGTACGAGAAGGTGTATTTCGCTCTGGCGCTAGCGCTACTCTCTGCTGTGAAGTGCCCGACCAACGCGCCAACAGGAGACCCTAATGGCGTCCGCCCACGACGTCGCTCGATATCTCATTCGAGAGCTTTCGCCGCTCTCGACGATCAAGCTGCAGAAGCTCGTCTACTACAGCCAGGCCTGGCACCTGGTCTGGGACGACGAGCCGCTTTTCCCTGAGCGCATCGAGGCCTGGGCGAACGGTCCTGTCGTGCCGGATCTGTTCCGCGAGCATCGGGGGGAATTCCAGCGGACTTCGTGGAAGAAGGGCTCAATCCAGAACTTGACCCCCAGCGAGCGCGGGACGATTGACGAGATCATCGCGTTCTACGGTCCGCAGGATGCCTTCTACCTGAGCGAACTCACGCATCGGGAGCAGCCATGGAAAGAAGCGCGGAAAGGCCTTCCCGCAGGCGCTCGCGGAAGCAACGAGATCACCCAGGCTTCGATGGCCGAATATTACGGCTCGCTCGTCTAGCTTCAGCAGCGCCTCCCCGTGAAGAATCCGAAGTCGAGGGCGCAGCCCTCGCGAAAGCGGAAGCCAGCGACGGCAGAGAAGCCGACGAAGCAGCGACGGCCGATCCCAAAGCCCCCGGACGGCAGCTCGGATCATCCGATCGTTTGGCGGTTCGGCATGCTCGATCTCGACGGGCCTTGGGGCTGGTCGAATCTGGCCATCGCTTTCGCGAAGCAGCTTTGTGAGAAGTGCTGTGGGTGGGAGTCGATGCGCGAAAACGAGCTATTCGGTCACGGCGGGAATAAGCGCATCCCGGCCGAAAACATGTGCAGCGACGCTCAGAGGCGGCTCACTGAACTCGACCTTGACGACCACGGCTACCTCTGGGAGCTTCGCCTATCTGGCGAGCCGCGAGTCTGGGGACTGCGTAGCGGCCACGTCTTCTATCCGATTTGGTGGGACCCGGAGCACTCGGTCTGCGAGTCGAAGAAGAAGCACACGTAAAAAGCCCCCCGCCGCACAAAGGCGACGAGGGGCTTCCAATCCAGCGGAGACGAGCGTATTGAGCCGCTTCCTCAGCCCTCGGTCTTTTCGTCCCGTCGTTCGAGCGGCCCCGGTGCGCTCTCCGAGCGCGGGCGGTAGCTGACGAACGGGCCGCTCATCGCCGCACCAGCTTGTTCGGGATGGCGTAGACGCCGAGTGCGACCAGGATCAACACGACGTTGACGTAGGTCGGGGAGTCGGTGCCAACGATCAGGCCGAGTGCTGCGACTGCGGGGACCGCGGCCTTACGTGCTCGGCCCAGGAGTTCGCGGCCCTTTTCGATCAGGGCGCGTGCCTTTTCCATTGCTTCCTTTCGTTCAGTCCCCGTATTCGAGGATCTCGATTTCCTTGCGGATCCGGGCGACCTTGTGCTTGGCGCCGACGAGCGAGCAGATGCAGGCGGCCCGACGCAGGGCCCAGAGCAGGAGGCGGGTGCGGCGACGCATCAGTACGGCCTCGCCACGCAGGAGACATCTGAGCGGCTGCGGTGCTTCATCGCTACACAGCCGCCGTCTGCCTGGCTGTCGCCGTCGTTGGGCGAGGTGTTGCCCTCGCCGGTTTCGATCAGCTCGCCGACCGGCTTCGCCGCCGCAGTGACGACGTGAGCGCCGCCCCAGAGGACGAGCACGTCGCCTTCTTCGATCTGGTCGAAGGCGACCTCGCGGACGCCGTTGCGACCGGCCTTGGCGTCGGCCATGATGCTCGGCCCGTAGGGGAACCAGGTCGTC
>DATKIA010000055.1:0-46191 GCA_035509895.1 Solirubrobacterales bacterium | reverse complement strand
GTGGCTACGCAGCGGCCTGCAAAGCCTCCTCTTTTTCGCCCATTTTTTGCCTCTATAGAGCCAAAAAGCGGTGGATTCGACGCTTTCGACCGGGGTCAGATTACGCGGGGATCACGCATGATCACGCACTATTTGGCAGGTTTTGGCAGTGACTGCCAATTGATTTTCGCCATGTTGAGGGGATTGGGGATGAGGTCTTTGCTGTCTCCTGAGACACGATCCAGGGGTGCCCCTACACTTCCCTTGATGGCAACGCGCGACCGGGTAATCCACATCACTCCCGATGCCTACGACCGCCTTGAGAGAGAGGCGGGTCGTCGCGGCGTGCAGCCAGACCAGCTCGCCAACGAGTTGCTGGCCACCGAGTTCGCTTCCTCCGACTTTGATTGGGACGCCGCATTGGCCGAGCTGGCCGAGGTCCGCGGTCGTATGCGAGGTGGCCCCGATGACGCGGTTGCGCTGGTGCGTGAGGGCCGCGAGGAACTCGAACAGCGCGGCCTTTGACGGTCGTTCTCGATTCGAACGTCCTCGTCGCGATGGTGACGACGGACCGACGAGCAGAGTCCATCGGTCGCTACGTAAAGGCGCTCGGCGAATCGGGCGAGGCGCTGCATGCGCCGCGGCTCCTTCGCTATGAGGTCGCCAACGCCTTGACGCGCAAAGTCGTCGCCGGCGAGATCGACATCGACGACGCGGCGCGTGGGTGGAGGCAGATCGTGGCAATGCCGATAACGCTGCACGACCTCGATGACGGTCCCAGCGTGATCAAGATCGCGCTGAAGCTGCGACGCGAGAGCGCCTACGACGCCGCCTACGTCGCTCTGGCCCAGGGTCTGGACGCTGAATTGCTGACCCTCGATGGGCCGCTCGCCCGTAATGCCGCCGGCGCCGCGCTGCCCGTTCGCCTGCTTGAGGCCTAGCGCGCAGCCCAGACCTGATCAGAGGCAGATCTGGCTGGAGTGGAACAAGCTCCGTCCACTCGCCTCGGTGTAAGTGGCAACGCCCAGATGCATGGAGCTGTAGGCAAGCACTACGCCGGTGAATCCGGCCTCGTAGCAACGCTTCATTACCTTCGTATTCAGTTCCAACCGCTCCTTGTGGTGGATATTGCGCTCGGGTTTGAAATAGTTGATCATCAGCGCCTCCGTAAGGTCGATGCGATCGCGCTCCCGCAGCATCTCTCGGCCCCTGCGGTCGGCGCTCTGCATTGCCTCCTCGTCGACGTCGACGCCCGCATTTGCTCCTCCGACGGTTTCGATCGTGGTCCCCGCCCCGAGAACGAGCCAAACGTCGCGGTTCGGATGGTTCTCCATCATGTCCTCGATGATCTCCTGATAGCGACTATGTGAATCGAGTCGGTCTAGTGCGCAGGACTCCCGTAACTCGCCTCGGGCCCGGCCGATGTAGTGAATCTTCAGGTCGAATAGCTTCGGGTCGAGGCGGCTTGAGGCGAGGTTCAACTGCGCGACGAGGCCGAGGTCGAAGACGTATTCCTGATCTTCACCGGTCATAACGACTGCTCTGCCGCCAGAGCGCAGCGCGACATCAGTGATGCCGTCTGGAAGGTCGGCTGAGTGTCGATGCATCGCCTCGGTGCCGTCGTCGTCGACGATCTGCAGAGCCAGCGTTAGCTTGCCGTTTATGACCTCGGTTGCATCATCGATCGCCCTAATGGACGGTCGCGAGCAGATGAAATAAAACGCCAGGCGGCCAACCTCCTCCTGCAATGGAGCGGCCGACCTTCGTTCTGGCCCTCGCACCAGCCCAGTCCAGTCCGGCCCCACGACGGCCATCCGAAAGATCCCTTGTTCATTGAGACAGGGCTCCCTTTGATCTTCGGGAAGTCGCGGGTAGCCAAGCGCTTCTCCGAACTCAATCCGCCGTTGGAGCGCCGCCGGATCGGTGTTCCCTTTGACAATGACGGTCTCCTTCGCCCAGGTGGGATCCCAGTACCTTGACATCAGTGCAGATGCTCCAGCCCTAGGCGACTATGGCCCCGCTTTGTGGGTATTGGACAGGTCGGGAGCAACGCGATGTAGGAAGGACAAAGCACTGCCCCGGTTAGAAGATCTTGTACTTGCGTCGGCGCTTGCGGAACGCCTCCTCGCCGCCGTCGAGGATGTCGCAAGCATGCTCTCGGATTCCGCCGCTCTCGAGCTCGAGTTCTTCCTTGCGACGCTCACGAGTGTGCTCCAGCGAGCCGCTGAAATAGTCGAAGGTACGTCCTCCGGCATTCTTGGTGTTGGCTCCGTGACGATTGGCGACGATCACCTGCTCGGCATCAGCGCCGACTACAAGGTTTGCGTCGTGGCTGACCATGATTATCTGGCGCTCTGACTTTCGCCTGACGAGGTAACTGACCAGCTGGGTCGAGATCGAGCGGCTATCTAGGTCGTCCTCAGGCTGATCGATTAGGAGTGGCCAGGGCTCCTCGCTGCCGCCGAGGATCAGCTCAAGGGCGAAAAGGGCCTGCTTGCCGGGGCTCATCGAGGAGCTCTTGAAGCCGCCGATTCGGTCACCTTCAATTTCTGCCCAGAAGAGCAACTTTGGGGTCGCGGTGAGCACCGCGTCAGCGACTTCTTGAGGATCCTGGTTCGCCTTCAATCGCTGCTTTCCGTCGCGCAGGGCTGCCATGAACGCGGCGGGCTCGGCGGTGCAGCGCCCAATTTCGAACGGCTCCTCGCTGCTCATGAAGGGGCCATTGGCGTTGCGGTTGAAGCGCTCTTCGAGGGCGCGTATTTCGCCCGCCGCAAAGCCGGTTTCAACCCGAACGTCATCGACTCCTGACTGCGCTTCCGAGCTTCGAAGGCCTTGGTCAATTGGGCGATCGCGGCTTCGCGGCCAGAGATCACCTCAGCGAGTCGGGAGCCAACCCCGCTTGCTTCTTGGCGTAGTCCGGCAATGCGCTTCTCATCAGCACCGATCTGCTCAAGTAACTCGTCCTGGCGTCGGCGTGCCTTCCCCAGCTCCTCGATCTCCGTGTTGGCTTCGTTTCGCTCAATCAGTCCCTTGTTGTCCTCGCGCAGCTTCGTCCGCGATGCCTCAATGTCCGCGCGCTCATCGTCGAGTGCGCGCTGGTATCCGATCAGGGCCGCGGCGACCCTTTTGATTACCTCGGCTTCGCCCTCCTTTGCGATCTCAAGAACCGCGACCCGCAACGACTCAGGTAGCTCCGAGGGGCTCGGCGTGATCCGGACCTCAGCCCTGGGGTCAGGGCTCGCCACCAGGTCCTCGCCTTTGCGGCCGAGATGGGCGCTCAACTGATGGGTCTCGCTCGCGATCACCGCGAGGCGGGCTTCGGCGGCGCCCAGTTCGTCCATTACCCGCTCGTATCTCTTTGCGTCCTCCTCAGAGAGCTCGGCTTCGCTGCGCTTGGTGGCGATCCTGTCGCCAAGCTCCTTGCGGGTTGATTCGATCGCCTCCTTATCCCCCCGATCGCGGAGCTCAGCGCTTGCCGCTTCGATCTTGGCGGTGATCTCGAACCAATCGGCGACGGCCAGCTCAATCTCCTCGTTCGCTGGGTCAACCGCACCCTTCATTTCGTCCATCGCCGTGTCGAACTCAGGATCGCCGTCGCGCAGCGCTGGTTCTATGCGCTCCGCTATCTGATCAGCCTTCTGGCTGATCGAGTAGAGCGCGTTCTGTGGTACGTAGATCACCTTGCCTTCGGTGGTGTCCGGTTGGCTCCACTCGATGCTCACCCCAAGCTCCGCAACATCGGCCCAGCTCACCCCGGGGGCAGGGCCTGGCCTTTCCGGGCGGGGCTCGACTTCTTCCTGGCGCGCGACCGTGTAGACAGGGTCGATCGCGTGGGAAATGTGAGCAAGGAGCGAGGACTTCCCCGAGGAACGTGGTCCGATTACCGCGACTAGGTTGGGGTTGAGCACGATCCGCTCGGGGAAAGCGTCGGTTTCGGTGAAGCTGACGCTATTGATTACTCGGTAGGGATCCTTCGCATCGGGTTCCGCAGCGCCGAGCCGGACCCGGCCGCGCGGCTCTGCCTTGATCTGCAGGAGACCCTCGAAGTTCGGGTCGGCCTTGATCCAGGTCACCGTCTTTTGGCCACGCTGGTCATCGGTTTCTCGGCCGAGCCACGCCCGCAGGTCGTCGAAGCCGTGCGCATCGGATCCGGCGAGGACGGGCTTCGGTGGGAGACGGGTCTTCCCGCGAAGCCGCTCATTGCCGAAGTACTCGACGTTTTGATCGCTGCCGAACACCGCGTGAGTCTCCTCGTCGATGCGAGCCGCGATCTCGATCTTTCGTTTCTCGCCGAGATCGCAGCGCAGGCCACCGTGGTTCGCTGGAACAACGAGCAGGTAGTCGGAGGGGTCCTCGGCCTGCTCGGGTCCGAAGGTGGTCTCCAGCGCGTTGTGGAGGACCTCACGGGTGACGGTCGCCGCTTCGAACTGCTTGGTGGTCTTGAGTTCGCCTGCGGAAAGGGGCCGTTTGCTGTCCGTCTCGTTGGTTTGGGTCTTGAGGTGCGTAAGCAGCGTTGCGGCGCGCTGCTCAGTGAGCTCGCGGCGCATGATGATGTGGAGCTCGACCTGCTCGCCGTCCCTGTTGACTGAATCGGCGAGGCGAAGCTCCAGGTTCGGCAGCAGTACCTTTCGGCTGGTTGGCTGTAATTCAGCGAAGCGCTGCTTGGCGCGAAAGAAGTTCTCTAGCGAGAAGTAGTCGGTGATGCCGATCACCTCGACATCGGAATCGGCGATCAACTGGCAGAACTCCACCCATGCCTCATCGGAGTCGCCATAGTTGTCGTTCAGCTTGCCGCCGGGAGCGTGGACGTGGAGGTCCCACTTACGCCACTCCGAGCCCCGCGGAAACGGATTCGAGTCTTGATAGCTATTCGGCATTCCCTGTGTCTCCCAGGTGAACTCTAAGGCTGGCCCGTCAACGACACCTGTCCTCTGATGTTCGTTGGGAGCCCGGCGCTAGGGGGGTTGAAGGAAAAAGGAACGATTCGATCTGGCCGGTCCTCGGAGCGGCCTTGTCTTCGGCGGAATTCTCAAGCCGTAGCTGCTTTGAACTGGGTAGCCGCATCGATCGCTGGACCGCTTAGGCCAAGCCCGCCGTTACCGGAGACGAAATGAGGCAATAACGCGTTGCCAGACCCGTCGCCATCTTGGGCTCGAAGCGTTTTGGCCAATCGAGACAGGCAGGGGTACCGACTCCGGTTCTGGGCCAGAACCGTCCTGCGTGTCATGTCGTCGCAAGGCCACAGAGTGATCCAGAACTGCGGCAGGGGTTTGCTCCACCGGGGAGTTTGCTTCGCCGGGCAGCGGCACTTGCCATGCCCGCGACGCTCGCTTCCGACGCCGTTCCTTCATATCGCTCAGCGAATCTGGCTGAGCCTCCTGCGCTTCGCGGGCAAACTGATCAGCCTGGGCCAGTACCGCTTGGATCGCGTGCGGATCGATGTGGGAGTGCTTGCCGAGTGCTGATGCTGAGTCACGCATGCAGCGAGCGAGAACTGAGAGCGCGGCCGGATCTTCAGGCTTTAGGTGGGCCGCGGCCATGGCAACCTCAAAGGCCGAGCCGTATTCCTGCAAATCGCAATGCGCTGCGGCAAGACTGACCAAGACGAACAGATCGTCGCCGTCTGGAAGTGACCGTGCTTGCAAAAGCCGATCCCGAGCCGCCTCGTGTTGCCCAAGATCGCGATGCGCTTTCCCCAATTGCACCAGGGCGAACCGCGTGCTTCGCAGGGTCACCGCTCTTTCCAGATATGGGACCGCGGCAGCGGTGAATCCGTGCTCGAGGGCAGTAACTCCAAGGTCTAGCGACGCCTCATAACCAAGCTGATCGTTTCGAGGCTGCGGACTGGCCACGCGGCCAATTCATGCACTTCGAGCGGACGGAGCTTTATCCGGTGGAGCGACTACGACCGCTGACCCGGCGAAGTTCACGCAGAGAGTCGGTCCCGTATTGACGGCGAAACCCTGCTTCGGGGTCGGTTGCGTTGGTCGGATCGCCCCGAGGTTTGCGTTGGACTGAATGATCGCCGTGGGCGCTGAAGCGATGAATTCGCTCGACGCCATCCCAGCAGATGGCCACAGCCTGAATGGACTCGTTACGCGTCGCTTTGAGGTCGAGCATCACTTCGGCTCGCTCGCCCGTGTCGAGTACTCCTCCGAACTGCGCGCCGGCATACCCGGAGACGTACTCATCGCCGGCCGCCACGCAGAACCTGATCCCTCGGGCTGCCCCGGGGCCGCCGTTGAGGATCTTCAAAACGCGGTCGCCATTCCCCTCGATGAGGAGTTGGATGCTGAGGAAGGGCCGTTGGGAAAGGAGCCATTGGCGCCGGCTTAGTCTCACGCTGGCCCATGAAGCCGCCGCTGCGAGAGCCGCCAAGCCCACGCCTACCAAGGAGATCCACACCGGCACAGTTGCGGCAGCCTCGGGCATTGTCAGCCTCCCGTCTGGCCTGAGCGCCTCCCCATGGGGTGGGCACAGTAGTCCTGCCACCGGCGTCGGCGGATTGAAGGGAGGGATTGTCCAAGAGCAAGACGACGAGAAGCTGCTCGGCCTCCCGCTTGCGGAGCACGATTCGCGCTACATGAAGCCGATGATGTGGCCCTCGGGGGGTTGGCGGGCGATGATCGCAGTGCGCAGATGTTTGCGTGCTGATGCATGTCGCCTTGGCAACGGCGAAGCCGGCTCGAGGCACGGCGCCCGCTTTATCCCTAAATCGCTACACGAAGCCGATGAAGCGGCCTTCGAAGCTCAAGGGCGTCTATCGTGAGGAAGTTCAAGCGGACCCTCGCCTGGGCCATTCTGTCGACTACCGACACGGAGTATTGGCAGTGGCTGCCAAAAAAGCCATTCAGGAAATCGAGGAAAACCGCCTGAAATTGGCTCTATGAGCCAGCCCCGGCGCCTTGGCGGAGTGGCTACGCAGCGGCCTGCAAAGCCGTTTACACCGGTTCGATTCCGGTAGGCGCCTTCGGGGGGCGAAAAAGCAGCGCGCCCGGCTTGGCATCGAGTGCGGGGTCGATTTCCTTCGATGAAGGCAAGGGTGTTGTTGCGGGTGCTCGAACGTCGGCCGCTGTCCTATCGAGTCATACGGCAGACGGGATCGCATCGGCGGTTGCAATCTCCGAGCTATCCGCCTTTGACCTATGCGTTCCACGCAGGCGAGACGATCGCCGGCGGTGTCGTTCGCAAGATTCTTGTTCGTGACGTTGGCCTCAGCGAGGCGAAAGCCAGGGAGCTACTCTGAGTCGGATACCAATGGAGACTGTGCGAGTCATCTATCACCACGAACCTGATGGTTGGTGGGCGGAGTCACCGGACGTCGAGCGCTGGGCGGCCGCCGCGGCGACTTACGAGGAGTGCCGCAAGCTGGCCGAGGAGGGCGTCCGGTTCGCGCTCGAGCGGGACGATGTCAGCCTCGAGCACTACGTGCCGGCTGACGAGCGCATCAGCGCCTGACCAGCACCTCCTGCGCGTCCTACATCTGTCCAACGGAATTCCTGTCCAACGTCGTCGGCCTAGCCTTCGTCCCCAGACGGTGACATTTCTCATCCAGGGCAGGAGGCGGGCAGATGGGGCTCCTCAGAGGCAACGGCCGGGTTTCGGGGTGGCGGCGTTCGTGGCGCTGGCGGTCGGCGGTACCGCCTCTATGCAGCGGGGCAGATCGACGGGCGCACGCTGAAGCCCAACTCGGTCCCGCTCAGCAAGCGACCGAGCACAGCTACGGCGTCATCGGCCTCTATCTGGACGGCACCTATGTCGCCTCCTGCGCCAACTGGACGGCGATGATCCCGCTCGACGGCATCAAAGTCGCTTCGACCTCCGGGCAGATGATCGTCACCTGCGCCGCCGGGACGTACGTCGTCCCCGGCACCACCCAGTTCTTCGACTTCCCCTAGGGGAGGCAGCGCGCGGTCGGTCGTCGATTCCCCCTGGCGACCGGCCGCCGCCGCAGCGATACTCGGCCCATGAACCTCAAACGACTCTTCGACAAAGCGAAGAAAACGGTCGACGATCGCGGTGGCATGGAGGCCCTCAAGGCGGACGCCGAGGAGCTGAAAGGCGTCGCCAAAGGCGAGGGCAGCCTTGCCGACAAGGCCAAAGGCGCTGCTGCTGCGATCAAAGAGCCCGGCGCGCCCGGCAGCGAGCAGCAGTCTCCGCCAGAGCCCAAATAGTAGGTGACGCCAACAGCAATCCCCCGTTGGGGAGGTTGACCATCGGCCCTGCTGCGCTTTGATTGCCGGTGATGGCGACCATCATTCATTTCGTCGGCCGCGACCAGCTGATGGTCCGCGAGGACGAGGCCGAAGTTCAGGCCG
Source organism: Solirubrobacterales bacterium (assembly GCA_035509895.1). GTDB lineage: Bacteria > Actinomycetota > Thermoleophilia > Solirubrobacterales > 70-9 > VAYN01. Next base: position 37,894 of record DATKIA010000055.1, on the reverse strand, counting down.
CCTTCGCCGACAACGGTGGCGATCCGGTGGCGTTGACGCACCACCGCACCGGCAATCCGGTCTTCGTCAACCTCGCCCAGGTCACCTACTGGCAGAGTCGGGGGAACCGGAACCGGCTATTCCTTGGCCGGCTTCCAGTTCGGCCGTAGGTAAGCCTCTTCGAAGCCGGCCCTGAGGATGTTGCGGTAGCTGGCCGAAGGGCGGTCGGGAATCCGCTCGCCGGTCTCGACCAGGAGCGTCGTGCATCCCGCCGCGGCGGCATCGGTGATGCGGCGGTGCAGCAGCGCCAGCTGGCAGCCGCGCCGGCGCGCAGACTCGAGCGTGGCGCCGATCCCCAACTCGGCGACCCCGCCGTCGAGCAGCATCGCCCCGCAGGCGACCGCCTCGCCCTCGATCCGGGCCACGTAGCAGCGCCAGTCCTCTCGGCCCGGCAGCTCGGCGAAGAAGGTTGCCGCCCAGGCCGGCATCCCAAAGCCGGTCGCGGCGATCATCCCGAACGGCTCCTGGCCGGGATCGGTCACCTCGACGATCTCGACGTCGTCGCGGACCTTGAAGCGGGGGGCATGGGCGTCGCGCACGAACTTCATCCAGGCGTAGGCGGGGACGAACCCGTTATCGCCCAGCCAGGCCTCGGCGCTCTCTGCTTCCGCCAGACCCGGGGTGACCGAGATGTAAGGGGAGACGCCGCGCTCGAGCGTCCAGCTCGCCGCGGCGGCCAGGTGGCCGTCGGCGACGGCGCCGGGCTCGGCCGCACCGAGGACGAGGTTCAGCATCCCGACCTGCGCCAGCTCGGTGGCGATCGTCGCTTGAATCGGTCCGAACTGGCGCCGCTCGATCCCGCGCTCGGCGGCGACGGCCGCCGGGACCGAGTCCCAGATCTCGCGCCAGAAGCGGCGATCGGTCGCGTCCAAAGCGGTTGAGTCGTAGCCGACCCCCGCGTCTGTCTCTCCCGGCGCCATCGTCTCGGTCAAGCATAGGTCGCGATCTGTCAGCCTTGACGGGATGAGCGTCGCCACCGCCCCCTCGTCTTCGGCGCAAACCGACGCCCGCGTCCCCGCTGACCAGGTCATCGTCCTCTTCGGCGCCACCGGCGACCTCGCCAAACGCAAGCTGCTCCCCGGGATGTTCCATCTCTCCCGTTCGGGCCTGATGCCGGAGCGTTTCCGCATCATCGGCACCGCCCGGCACGGGATCGGCGCCGAGGAGTTCCGCGAGCTGGCGCGCAAATCGGTCGAGGGCTCGGGGCGCAAAGCGCTCGACGAGGGGGAGTGGGAGCGCTTCGCGGAGTCGCTGCGCTTCGCCGCGGTCGGTGACGGCTTCGACGAGCTCGATGCGGCAATCACCGACGCGCGTGAGGACCTCGGCGGCGAGGCCGGGCTGCTCTTCTACCTCTCGTTGCCGCCGAAGGCGATGGCCGCGACGATCGAACAGATCGGGGCCCAGGAACTAGGCCACGACGCCCGGGTGATCATCGAGAAGCCATTCGGGACCGACCTCGCCTCTGCCTGCGAGCTGAATGCCGAGCTGCGCGCGGTCTTCGCCGAGCGCGACATCTACCGGATCGACCACTACATCGGCCGCGAGGCGGTCCAGAACCTGCTGGCGCTGCGCTTCGCCAACGGCATGTTCGAGCCGATCTGGAACCGCAACCACATCGACCACGTCCAGATCGACGTGCCGGAGACGCTCTCGATCGAGATGCGCGGGAGCTTCTACGAGGAAACCGGCGCCTTCCGCGACATGGTCGTCACGCATCTGCTCCAGGTGCTCGGCTTCGTCGCGATGGAGCCGCCGACGGCGTTGGATCCGAAACCGCTCGGCCTCGAGCGCGAGAAGGTCTTCGACTCGATGTCGCCGCTGCGGCCGGAGAACGTCGTCCGCGGCCAGTACACCGGCTACCGCGAGGAGGACGGCGTCGCGCCCGACTCCGACACCGAGACCTTCGTCGCGGTCAAGGCCTTCGTCGACAACTGGCGCTGGGAGGGGGTCCCGTTCTACCTCCGCACCGGCAAGCGGATGGCAGAGAGCAAACACCTCTTGACGATCGCCTTCGCCCAGCCGCCGCGGCGGATGTTCCCGCTCGACTGCGACCAGATCGTCGAGTCCTTCGGCCGCGACCACCTCAGCTTCGAGCTCGGCGAGCCGGGCAGCATCTCGGCCTCGTTCCTGGCCAAGGTGCCGGGGCCGACGATTCAACTCGGCGAGGCGCACATGCGGTTCAGCTACGCCGACACCTTCGGCGGCCCGGCCCAGGCGCTCGACCCCTATGAGCGGTTGATCCACGACGTGATGGTCGGCGACCGCACGCTCTTCACCAGTTCAGATGCGATCGAGCGGCTCTGGGAGATCTCTGAGCCGTTGCTCGAGGAGCCACCGTCGGTGCAGGTCTACGAGCCGGGTTCCTGGGGGCCGGAAGCCGCCCACCAGATGATCGTCCCGCGTCGCTGGCACCTGCCCAGCGACCACGTTTGAGCCGCTTCGCCGCCGTCGGATCCGGCCCCGGAACGGAAAAGGGCCCCTGCGAAGGGGCCCCTTGTTTCCGAAGGACGTGCCACCAGAGAGTGCGAAGTCGCTGGCTCGTCAGTCCTCAAGTCGCGAAGTTCTTACAGTCGTAGCTCGGACGACGTACGGATAAACACAGGTCAGGCGGAAAAGTTGCACGCCAGCGGGGACTTCGCGCTGCTAGATTCACGCGTCCCCGGGCGTTTAGCTCAGTTGGGAGAGCGCCAGCTCGACAAGCTGGAGGTCACTGGTTCGAGCCCAGTAACGCCCATATCACCACGCCCGCCTGGCCAGGACTAGAATATTCGTCCAGGTCATGCGCTCCGGTCGAAATCGACACCCGAAGTTGGATTCGAGGCTGCGAGCCGCGCTCTTTCTCCTGGCCGGGGTGATGGCCCTGCTGACCATCGGCCTTGGCACCGCGCTGGCGGAAGGGGAAGAAGAAGGCGGCGGCCCGAGCGATCCCGTGATCGTCCCGGAAACTGAAGCGCCACCGGTGACCAACCCGACGACGACCCCGTCTGAACCGTCGACGCCGGTGACCTCGTCGCCGGCACCGGTCGTGAAGGCGCCGGAATCGGCTCCGACCAGCTCTGGCGGCACCCGCACCTCGACTCCGTCGACGGGGACCCGCGGCAGCTCGGGCGGCTCGAAGAGCACGCCGACTCAAACCAACAGCGGCGTCACCAATTCAGGCGGCAGCGGTGGTGGCGGTAGTGACCGCGGCGGCAGCGGCGGCTCGAGCGGGGGCGGTGGCAGCACGACGAGCACTCCGACCGGCTCATCGTCACCTGCGACCACGACCACGGGGACCACGACCACGGAACGGTCCACCAGCAACATCGAGAAGGCGGCGGCGCAGCTTGCTCAGGGCGCCGGTCATGCCACCGGTACTGACAAGAAGTCCCGGCAGAAGGCCGTCGGCGACCTCGGTGAGGCACTCGGCAAGGCGCTCTTGAGCGACGGGGTTTCGGTCGCGGCGCCAAAGCACCACGGCGACGGGGTCGCCGATTTCGTGCCGCTGCCCGGCAAGAGCAAGACCCTCTACTTCCTCCTGGTTCTGGTCATCCTGGCGATCGCCTCGTTCGTCGTCTGGACCCAGTTCCGCGGGCCGCGCGCGTCGCGCCGGCGCAAGGCCCACATCGATCACCGCGTTACCAGCGCCGCCCGCCTGACGCCGACCGAACGAGTCCGCGCCCGGCAGTGGAGCAGCCAGCAGGAGCGGCGCGCCCGGACGGCGCGCCGCAAAGCCGCTTAGCCAGTCCCTAGACGGCGATCTCCATCACCTGGGTCAGCCGCAAGGGGTTACCCGAGGGATCGCGGAAGCCGCAGTCGATCCCATAGGGGCGCTGCTCGGGGGCTTCGGTGAACTCGACGCCGCGGGCGCTCAGTTCCTCGTAGGAGGCCTGGCAGTCGTCGGTGGTGAGGAAGACGGTCCCGGCCGCCCCCTTGCCCATCAGCGCTTCGATCTGCTCGATCGTGTCCTGCTCGAACACCGGCGGGCCGGGGATCGCCATCAGCACGATCGAGACGTCCTCTTGTCCGGGGGGAGCAACCGTCAGCCAGCGAAAGTCGCCGAGCTCCTCGAGCGTGACGTCGGCGCGGACCTCCATGCCGAGCTTCTCGGTGTAGAAGGCGAGTGCCTCGTCCTGGTCGTGAACCCACAAGTGCGCGTTGGCGATCCTCATTTGAACCTCCTGGTCGAATTCAGCTTGGAGGCGATGCTAGGAACGTACGGGCGCCCTGTCTTCTCGAAACGTGCGGTGTTGGGGGCGTCCGTAGGCGCGCACGACGCAGCCAGGGACCATCGCCTTGCTCGCCGCCGGCGGGGACGAGGCGCGGTACTCCGTCGGCGTCTTCCCGTAGGTGCGCTTGAAGCTGGTGGTGAAGGAGCCGATTCCCTGCAGGCCAACCGCGAGGCAGATCTCGGCGACGGAGTTGTCCGTGCTGCGCAGCAGCTTCGCCGCCCGCTCCAGCCGCCTGGTCAGTAGGTAAGCGTGCGGCGCGACCCCGAAGGTGCGCCGGAACTCGCGACTGAAGTGCGCCCGCGAGAGCCCCGCCGCCGCGGCGAGGTCGTCGACGCTCAGCTGCTCGGTATAGCGCGCGTCCGCCAGGTCCTTGGCGCGCAGCAGGTGCCGGGCGGGAGGGACAAACGCCATCCCTTCAGTCTAGGCGCGGATGTTGGCGGTCCGGCACTGGTGTGAGGCGATGCGGCTGGAGATGATCCCGTCGGGCGCCCTGACCTCCACCTTGTATTGGCAGGCGACCCGGATTCGGGCGTTTTCGCCATGTGCGGAAAGACGGCAGTCGATGTTTGGTTCCGCGAGACGGCGACAGGAATCGAGTTCGTAGTTCTCGAGCCTGCCGCTGGCGTGGACGACGACCGCAACGAGGTGCTTCGAGATCCGCATCGCGACCGGCATCTTGAGGTGAAATGGGGGCGGGGGAGGCGGGTCCTCGATGATGCCCCCGCCACCGGTGCTCCCGCCGCCGCCCGGCGAGTAGCTGCAGGGACACGGCAGGTCCTCGCAGGCGATCCCGTCGCTGTCGGCGTCGAGTCGGTAGGGGTCGCCGGGCAGTAGGTATTCCTCGGCTTCGGCCTGGTTTGCAAAGTCGGCGCAGTCGTAGTCGCGGGCGGTGGCGCTCGAAGGCGACCCGCCGGCAACGGCGAGCGCCGCCACGATCAACGCCAGGGTCAACCCAGCAAAAAACCTAGTCACCTTGTTCTCCCGTCTGCCGCCGGAACGTTTGCGCCGGGAATTAAACGAGGTCATGGAAACCCGGTCGTAGGGATTAGGCTCGCCGCTTCGTGATTGGGACCTATGCAGCGGTGGTGGCGGTGTGCGGGACCTCGCTCGTGATCGGGCAGGCTGCGATCGGGCTTTGCGGGCAGCGGCGCTGGTCGTGGCTGGCGCCTGCGGTGGGCTTGGCCCTGGTTTGCGCGGTGTGTTGGGCGACTGTGCGGATGCCGGGGGACGGGGTCATTTCAGCGATCGTCGTGCTGGTGCTGGTCATCGGCTCGGTCGCCTACCTGTGGGGGCGGCTCGAAGGCGGGGGAGAGGCGCTGCGCGCGGGCTGGCCGGTCGCGTTGGTGGCGCTGGTCGCGGCTTCGCTGCCGTTTGCGGTCGAAGGCCACTTCGGGATCCTCGGCACGAGCTTCAACCCCGACATGTCGCAGCATCTGCTGGCGACGGCGCGCCTCGGCGATGGACACTCCTCGCAGCTCCTCAACCAGGGCTACCCGTTGGGGCCGCACTCGGTTGTCGTCGCCCTCGACAAGGGCCTTGGGATCGGCCTCGTCCAGGGCTTCAGCGGCCTCTCGGTCGCGATCATGGTGCTGGCGCCGCTGACTGCTCTGGCGGCTTTCCGGGAGCTCGCGGCGCTGCCGCGGACGGCGGCCGCGCTCGTCGTCGGCCTCGCCTACGTCGTTGCCTCCTACTTCGCCCAGGGCGCCTTCAAGGAGACGATCGAGGCGCTGCTCGTCCTCGCCTTCGTCCTCGCTCTGCGCGAGGCGACGCGGCCGGGGTGGAGCGAGTTGTCGCTGCGGTTCGTCCCCGCCGGCCTGATCGCGGTCGGCGCCGTCTACGCCTACAGCTTCCCCGGTCTGATCTGGATGGTCGGCGCCTTCGTGATCTGGACCTTGGCGAGTTTCGCGCTGGAGCGCCGCTGGCCCGAGCCGCGAGCGGTGGGCCTTGGCCTGCTCGTATTCGCCGTCCTCATCGCGCCCGAGATCGGGCGGATGATCGACTTCCACAAGTTCGAAACCTTCGACCCGAACGGTCCTGGGCTCGGCAACCTCTTCGGCCAGGTCTCACCGTTCGAGGCGCTCGGGATCTGGCCGTCGGGCGACTTCCGGCTCGCCGCCGGCGACGGCGCGGTCCCGGCCGCGGGCTACTACTTGGGCGTCGCCTTCGCCCTGATCCTCCTCATCTACGGGATTGTCCGCTGCGGGCGCCGCCGCGAGGCCGCCGTCCTCTCCGGCCTCGCCGCCGCCGCGATCGCCTACCTCGCCGCTCGCACCGGCGGCACCGCCTACACCGCCGCAAAGGCAATCGAGATCGCCGCGCCGCTCGTCGCGCTGACGATCACCCTGCCGCTCGCCGCCGACGCCGATTGGCGAATCGACCCACCCAGAGGTGGGCGTAATCGCCAATCGCTGGCTTCGGCGGTCGTATTGACGCTGTTCGTTCTCGCCGCTGGCGCCTGTGCGGCCCTCGCCTTCGCCAACGCTCCGGTTGGTCCCACTTCGTACTCGCCGGCGCTTACCGGCATGCGGCCGATCGTCGCCGAAGATTCGACCCTGGTTCTCGCCCCACCGACCCTGCTCGCCGACGAACACGGCAGGCCCTACATCTCCTGGGAGCTGCGCGGGGGGCGGGTCTGCATCGCCGCTGAAGGGGAACTCGATGAAGTGACCAAGGGCGTCCGCTACGTCGTCACCCGCGGCGACGAGGACGAACCGCCGTTCCCGGGCTTGAAGGTGCGCAAGGTCGCGCCGCCCTACGTCCTCTGGGAAGTCACCGGACCCGTTGCCGCCAAGAGCCCCTGTCCGCTGATCGCGGTCCGTCAGGCTCGCCAGGGCGAAGCGCGCTGAGTGTGGTTGAGCTTCGTCTCGCATATCGCTACTAACCTCAACCACGCTCGGGTGGCTAGTGCGTCGGCGCAGCGCTCGCCGGCCGCCACGTACCATGGCCTCCGATGGAGGCCGCAACCGACAAGATCGTCGTCACCCTGCCCGACGGGAAGCCGTTGGAGCTTGACTCCGGCGCCACCGGCGCCGACGCCGCAGCGGCGATTGGGCCGGGACTGGCGAAGGCGGCGCTGGCGATCAAGGTCGACGGCGAGCTGCGCGACCTGGCGGCGGCGTTGCCCGAGGGCGGCGCTGAAATCGCGATCGTCACCGACCGCGACCCCGAGGCGCTCGAGCTGATCCGCCACGACGCCGCCCACGTGATGGCCGAGGCGGTGACCGAGCTCTACCCGGGGACGAAGGTGACGATCGGACCGCCGATCGAGTCCGGCTTCTACTACGACTTCGAGTTCCCGCCCGATACAAGGATCACCGAAGAGGACCTGCCGAAGATCGAGGCGGCGATGCAGAAGCACATCGACGCCGACGAGGATTTCGGCCGCCGCGAGGTCCCCGTCATCGAGGCGCTCGAGCTCTTCCGCTCGCAGGACCAGAGCTTCAAGGTCGAGCTGATCGAGGATCTAATCCGCGACGAAGGGGTCGAGACCGTCTCGCTCTACCGCAACGGCCCGTTCGAGGACCTCTGCCGCGGACCCCACAGCCCCTCGACCGGCCGGATCAAGGCGATCAAGCTGAGCTCGGTCGCCGGCGCCTACTGGCGCGGCGATGAGAACCGCGAGAGCTTGACCCGGATCTACGGCACCGCCTTCTTCTCGAAGAAGGACCTCGAGCAGCACCTGGAGCGGATCGAGGAGGCGAAAGCGCGCGACCACCGCCGTCTCGGTCCCCAGCTTGGCCTCTTCATGCTGCGTGACGAGGCCCCCGGGATGCCGTTCTGGCTGCCCAACGGCACCACCCTGCTGCGCCTGGTCGAAACCGAGGTCCGCGAGCAGTTGCGCAAGCGCGGCTACCAGGAGATCGCGACGCCGCAGGTCCTCGACGTCGGTCTCTGGCACCGCTCGGGTCACTGGGACAACTACAAGGACGACATGTACTTCATGGACGACGGCGACCGCCAGTACGCGCTGCGGCCGATGAACTGCCCCGGCGCCTGCCTCGTCTACTCCGCCGATCGCCACTCCTACCGCGAGCTGCCGCTGCGGCTGGCCGAGTTCGGCCGCGTCTCCCGCAACGAGCGCGAGGGCGTGCTCCACGGCCTCCTGCGCGTTCGCGCCTTCACCCAGGACGACGCCCACGTCTTCTGCACCGAGGACCAGATCACCGACGAGGTCGCCTCGATCTGCGAGGCGATCGACGAGCTCTACTCGCGCTTCGGCTTCGAGGACGTCCACGTCGAGCTCTCGACCCGGCCGGAGAAGTCGATGGGGACCGAAGAGCAGTGGGCGAAAGCCGAGGCGGCGCTGGCGGCGGCGCTCGAGAGCCAGGGGCGCGAGTACGAGCTGAACCCCGGCGACGGTGCCTTCTACGGGCCGAAGATCGACTTCCACATCACCGACGCCCTCGGCCGCTCCTGGCAGTGCGGGACCTGCCAGCTCGACTTCCAGATGCCCGAGCGCTTCGAGCTCTACTACACCGGCACCGACGACGGCGCCCACCGGCCGGTGATGATCCACCGCGCCCTGCTCGGCTCGATGGAGCGCTTCGCCGGGATCCTGATCGAGCACTACGCCGGCCGTTTCCCGGTTTGGCTGGCGCCGGTGCAGGCAATCGTCCTGCCGATCTCCGACCGCCACAATTCCTACGGGGAGAAGGCGCTGGAAACGCTGCGCGAACTCGGCGTCCGCGTCGCCCTCGATGACCGCTCGGAGTCGATCAGCAAGAAGATCCGCGATGCCTCGCTCGGCCGCTATCCGTACATGCTGGTCGTCGGCGACCGCGAGGAGGAAGGCAACGCAGTCGCCGTTCGCTCCCACGCCGACGGTGATCTGGGCGAGATGGCACTGGCCGAGTTCGCCGCTCGGGTCGAGGCCGAGACGGACAAGAGCTGAGCGCCTGCTTGCCAACTCCCAATCTGTCTCTATACTCCGCCTGACTTGACTGCAGGCACGCAAAATCACCGCCGTCGCTGAGCGCCCCGTGCCAGTTTTCCCACCCCTCGTCCTCTTGAAGCTTCAGCGCCCCTCTCGATAGTGCCGGTTCCGCGTAGGTTCGATCGGCGCCCACCAGAGCGCGACACGACGAGGATCAACGAGCGGATCCGCGTCCCCCAGGTGCGCCTGATCGGCGCCGACGGCGAGCAGCTCGGGATCGTCGACACCCCCGAGGCGCTGAAACGCGCCCAGGACGCCGACCTCGACCTGGTCGAGGTCGCCCCGAACAACAAACCGCCGGTCACCCGCCTGCTCGACTACTCGAAGTACAAATACGAGCAGGAGCAGAAGCAGAAGCAGGCTCGCAAGCATCAGCAGCAGGTCAACATCCGCGAAATCAAGCTGCGGCCGAAGATCGCGACCCACGACTACGAGACCAAGAAGGGTCACGTCGAGCGCTTCCTCAAGCACCACGACAAGGTCAAGGTGACGATCATGTTCCGCGGCCGCGAGCAGGCCCATCCTGAGCGCGGCAGGGATCTGTTGCAGAAACTTTTCGAGGACCTCGGCGGCATCGCCGTGATCGAGTCGGCGCCGCTGCAGGAAGGCCGCAACATGAGCATGCTGCTGGCGCCGAGCAAAGAGGTCGACAAACTCGAGGCAAGCGCGTCCGATGGCGAGGCGCCCGCCGTCGATGGCGAGGCGCCTGCTGAGGCCCCCGCGCCCGAGGCGCCCGTAGATGAGGCCGCCAGCGCCGAGGCGCCCGCGGCCGACGCTCCGGCCGACGACGCACCCGCTCCCGCTGACGCCGCGGGCGACGACGCACCGGCTGACAGCACCCCCGCCGACGCCTAGGCGTCGGCTACCAGTACGTCTGCGATCCGCTCTGCGGCCTTGCCGTCCCAGAGGGGCGGCGGCTCCACGGCTGCGTCTCCGCGGGCTTCCAGCGCCGCCGGGATGCCGGCGATCGCCGCCGGGTCGAGCCCGAGCAGGGTGTTGGTGCCGGCCCGGATCGTCACCGGCCGCTCGGTGTTGTCGCGCAGGGTGAAGCAGGGGATGCCGAGGTAGGTCGTCTCCTCCTGGATCCCGCCCGAGTCGGTGAGGACGGCGCCGGCGTCGGCCTCGAGCGAGAGGAACTCGAGATAGCCGAGCGGTTCGATCAGCATCAGGCCCGGCTGCTCGCGGCCGACCCCCTCCATCATCTTGCGGGTGCGGGGGTGGACCGGGAAGACGACCGGCATCGATTCGGCGAGCGTCGCCAGCTGCTCGACCGTCTCGGGCAGCAAGGGGCCATCGACCAGCGCCGGCCGGTGCAGGGTGACGAGCGCGTAGGAGCCGGGCTCGACCCCGAGCTTGGCGGCGGCGCCGGCGGCGCGGAAGCGGTCTTCGAGCGCGACCAGGGTGTCGATCATCGTGTTGCCGACGAAGTGCATGCGCTCGCCCGGGATTCCTTCGGCGCGCAGGTTCCGGGTCGCCTCGTCGCTGTGGAGGAAGAGGTGCTCGGCGAAGCGGTCGGCGACGATCCGGTTGACCTCCTCCGGCATCGTCATGTCGAAGCTGCGCAGGCCGGACTCGATGTGGGCGACCGGGATCCCCATCTTCACCGCGGTCAGCGCCGCCGCCAGGGTCGAGTTGACGTCGCCGGGGACGATCACCAGGTCGGGCCGCTCGTTTTCCAGAACCGGCTCCAGCCGCTCCATCGTCCGCGCCGTCTGCACCGCGTGGCTGCCGGAGCCGACCTCGAGCATGTGGTCGGGGGCAGGGACGCCGAGCTCCTCGAGGAAGACGTCGGACATCAACCGGTCGTAGTGCTGACCGGTGTGGACGATCGTGTGCCGGCCCTCCGGCAGGCGCTCGCGCAGGGCGCTGATCACCGGCGCCGTCTTGACGAAGTTGGGTCGCGTTCCGACTACGTAGAGAATCTGCATCGCGGCGCCAATGTACCCAGGCGCGGGGCGTCAGCCCGTCAGGCCTCGCTCGTCTGCTTCAATAGCGAACCCGATGCCGAAGATGAAAACCCATTCCGGCGCCAAGAAGCGGTTCAAAAAGACCGCCAACGGCAAGCTGCGCGGTCGGCGCGCCTACTCCAGCCACATCCTGGAGAAAAAGTCGCCGAAGCGGAAGCGCAAGATGGCGAAGCCCGTCGACATCTCCCCGCACGACGCACCGACGGTGCGGAAGCTGTTGGGAGGCAAGTAGATGGCCCGCGTCAAGCGCTCCGTCAACGCGCGCAAGAAGCGCCGCAAGGTGCTGAAGGAAGCAAAGGGCTACTTCGGCCGCAAGCACTCCTCCTATCGCTTCGCCAAAGAGCAGGTGCAGCGATCGGGGATGTACGCCTACCGCGACCGGCGCAACAAGAAGCGCACCTTCCGCCGGCTCTGGATCACCCGGATCAACGCCGCAGCGCGGCTCGAGGGCATGAGCTACTCGGAACTGATCAACGGCCTCAACAAGGCCGAAGTCGAGGTCAACCGCAAGATGCTGGCCGATATCGCTGTCCACGACCGCGAGGCCTTCCGCCGATTTGTGGAGCTAGCCCGGGAGGGTGCGGCCGCCTAGCGGCAACACCTGACACTCCACCTTCCCGGGCGGGCCGTGAAAACGGCCCGCCTTTTTTCGTTCCAGGACTTCAAACCGCCAACCAGAAGACACCAAACCGTGATCACCAGCCCCCAAAACGAGAAGCTGAAGCTGGTCCGCAAGCTGCACGACCGCAAGCACCGCGAGCGCGAGGGGCTGTTTGCGACCGAGGGTGAGGATCTGCTCGCGGCCGGTCTCGCGGCTGGCGCCGAGCCACGCTTCGCCCTGGTCGCGGCGGGGAGCGGCGGTTTGGATGCCGGTCCAGGCACGGAGGAGGTCGAACCCGGCCTGCTGGCGGACGTCTCCGCCCTCGGCTCGGGAACGCGGGTGATCGCGGTCTGGCCGCTGCGCCGGGCAGAGCACCCGATCGCGCCCTGCCTCTACCTCCATGGCGTCGCCGACCCCGGCAACGTCGGCACGATCGTCCGCAGCGCCGACGCCCTGCTCGGCGGCTCGGTCGTGTTGGGGCCCGACTGCGCGGACCCCTACTCACCGAAGGCTGTGCGGGCGACGATGGGCTCGATCTTCAACAGTCCCCCCGCCGTCGCTCCGGTCGAGACGACGCCCGGGCCGCGGGCGGCGATGGTCGCCCATGGCGGCGACGGGCTCGAGGCCCTGGCCGGCGCCGCCACGATCTGCCTCGGCGCCGAGCGCGAGGGGCTGCCGGACGAGATTCTCGCTGCCTGCGAGGTGCGGGTGACGATCCCGCTGCGGCCCGGCGCCGAGTCGCTCAACGTCGCCGCCGCCGCTGCGATAGCCGCGCAGCAAATATCCTCGCCAGCGATGCCGGAGGACACGCCCAATGCTTGAGCGGATCGAGGAGATCAGGGGCGAGGCCACGGCGGCGATCGAGGGCGCCTCCTCCAGCGCCGAGCTGGAGGAGCTGCGGGTCCGCTACCTCGGCCGCAAAGCGGAGCTGACGAGCGTCCTGCGCGGGATCGCTGAGCTGCCGGCGGAGGAACGGGGCGCCGTCGGCGGCGCCGCCAACAAGGCGCGCAAGGAGCTGGAGGCGCTGCTGGAGGCGAGCGCCGGGCGGCTCGACGCCGCCGAGCTCGACGCGCAGCTGATCGCCGACCGCATCGACGTCACCCTGCCGGGGGCGCCGCCGCGGCCGGTCGGGCACGCCCACCTGATCGCCCGCACCACGCGCCAGATCGAGGACATCATGGTCGGGCTCGGCTACCGGGTCGCCGAAGGTCCGGAGATCGAGCACGACTACTACAACTTTACGGCCCTGAACCACCCGCCCGGCCACCCGGCGCGGATGCTCCAGGACACCTTTTACGTCCAGTCGCACCCCGATGTGCTGCTCCGCACCCACACCTCGCCGATGCAGGTGCGGGCGATGGAGTCGCAGGAGCCGCCGATCTTCATCGTCGTCCCCGGCAAGGTCTACCGGCGCGACTCCGACGCCACCCACAGCCCGATGTTCCATCAGATGGAGGGGCTGGCGATCGCCGAGGGCTTGACCCTCGCCGACCTCAAGGGGACCCTGCTGGAGATGTGCCGGGCGATCTTCGGCGGCGAGCGCGAGCTGCGACTGCGGCCCCACTTCTTCCCCTTCACCGAGCCCAGCGTCGAGGTCGACGTCTCCTGCTTCCAGTGCGAGGGGACCGGGACGCTGCCGGGCGGCGAGCGTTGCAACCTCTGCAAGGGCCAGGGCTGGATCGAGATCCTCGGCGCCGGCATGGTCGACCCCAACGTGCTCGGTTTCGTCGCCGACAACGGTTACGACCCGGAGCGGGTCCAGGGCTTCGCCTTCGGACTCGGGATCGAGCGGGTGGCGATGCTGCGCCACGGCGTCCCCGACCTGCGCCGCTTCTTCGACAACGACGTGCGGATGCTGGAGCAGTTCTCGTGAGAGTGCCGTGGAGCTGGCTGCGCGAGTACTGCGACCCCGGCGTCGCGCCCGAGGCGCTGGCCGACCGGCTGGTGATGACCGGGACCGAGGTCGAGCGGATCGGCGTCGCCGGTCCGCCAAAAGCCGATGGTTTCGTCGTCGGCAAGGTGCTGGCCGCCGAGCAGCACCCCGACGCCGACCGGCTGCGGGTCTGTCAGGTGAACGACGGCGAGGGCGAGCGGACGATCGTCTGCGGCGCCCCCAACGTCGCCGCCGGCCAGACCGTCGCCGTCGCCCTGCCGGGGGCGCGGATGCCGGGCGGCGAGAAGCTGCGCAAAGCGAAGCTGCGCGGGGTCGCCTCGGAAGGGATGATCCTCGCCGCCGACGAGCTCGAGGTCGGCGAGGACCACGACGGCATCCTCGTCCTCGATGAGGCGCTCGAGGCCGGCACCCCGCTGAGTGAGGTGATCCCGCTGGCCGAGCCGGTGCTGGAGATCGAGGTGACCCCGAACCGGGTCGACTGCTTCGGCGTCCACGGGGTCGCCCGCGAGGTGCACGCGATCAGCGGCGCTCCGCTGGCGCCCGATCCCTGGGCCGAGGACCCGCCGGCTGAGGGAGAGGGGGACGCCTCGGACTACGCCTCGGTCGCGGTCGATGTCCCCGACCTCTGCCCGCGCTTCACCGCCCGTGTCTTCACCGACGTCACGATCGGCCCCTCGCCGCTCTGGCTGGCGGCCCGGCTCGCCGCCGCCGGCCAGCGACCGATCAACAACGTCGTCGACATCACCAACTACGTGATGCTGCTGACCGCGCAGCCGCTGCACGCCTTCGACCTCGACAAGGTCCCGAATGGCGCCCTCTACGTGCGCACCGCGGCCGCCGGCGAGAAGATGACGACCCTCGACGACGTCGAGCGGGAGCTCGACGAGGAGACGGTCTTGGTCTGCGACCGTGACGGCCCGACCGGGATTGCCGGGATCATGGGCGGGCAAGTTTCGGAGGTCGCGGCGACGACGACCCGGGTCCTGCTCGAGGTCGCGAACTGGAACGGGACCAACATCCTCCGCACCTCGCGCCAGCTCGGGCTGCGCTCGGAGGCCTCCTCGCGGTTCGAGAAGCAGCTGCACCCGGCGCTCTGCCTGCGGGCGCAGGCGGTCGCCTCGAAGCTGATGGTCGAGCTCTGCGGCGCCAAGCTGGTGCCGGGAACGATCGACGTCGCGGCGGGGATCCCGGAGCCCCGCCGGCTCACCCTGCGGGCAGCGCGGGTCAGCGGCCTGCTCGGGATGGAGATCTCCCAGGCCGACCAGACCGCCTATCTGGAGCGGCTTGGGTTCGGGGTCGAGGCCGACGGCGAGGACCTTGCGGTCACCGTCCCGCCCGACCGCCACTACGACGTCACCCGCGAGGTCGACCTGATCGAGGAGGTCGCCCGCGTCCACGGCATCGACGAGCACCTGCCGACGACGCTGCCGGCGACCGCCGGCCGGGTCGGCGGTCTCAGCCGCGAGCAGCGGCTGCGGCGCCGGGCCGAAGACAGCCTCCGCGACCTCGGCTTCGACCAGGTCGTCGGTTGGAGCTTCACCGATCCCGGCGAGCCGGCGCGGCTGCGGTTGCCGCTCGACGACCTGCGGTCGAGCGCTGTCGTGCTCGCCAACCCGCTCTCCGAGGAGCAGTCGGCGATGCGGACGACGGTGCTCGGCTCGCTGCTCGACGTCGCTTCCCGCAACCTCGCCCGCGGCGCCGAGCGGGTCGCCCTGTTCGAGGCCGGCAGCGTTTATCTGCTGGAGGCGCCGCCCGGCGAAGCGGCGCCCGAAGACCTCGGCGGCGAGGTCGACCCGCTGGCCGGGGTCTTCCCCGGAGAACGGCCGGCGCCGGTCGCCGAGCCGTTCCGGATCGCGGCGCTGGCGGTCGGGCCGCTCGTCGCCCGCTCCTGGCGTGGTGATGACCAGCCCACCGACTTCTTCGCCCTCAAGGGCGTGCTCGAGGCGCTGGCGGCGCAGCTCGGGGCTGAGCTCGGCTTCGCGCCCGCCGCCGAGCCGTTCTTGCACCCGGGCCGCTCGGCCGCGGTCACGGTCGCCGGCACCCCGGCCGGCTGGCTCGGCGAGTTGCACCCCCTCGTCTGCCGCGAGTGGGACGTGGAGGCCGCCGCCGGCTTCGAAATCGACGCGGCGCCGCTGCTTGGCGCCGCGACCGCCGGCGACGAGAGCTACGAGGACGTCACCACCTTTCCGGCTGCCTACCAGGACCTGGCCGTCGTCCTTCCCGCCGAGGTGGCGGCGACGGACGTCCGCGCCGCGGTTCTCGCCGGTGGCGGCGAGCTCCTCCAGGCTGCCGAGGTCTTCGACCTCTTCGAAGGCGAGCAGCTCGGCGAGGGCAAGAAGAGCGTGGCGCTGGGCCTCGAGTTCCGTGCCCCAGACCGCACCCTCACCGACGAGGAGGTCACCGCCGCGCGCGAGGCGATCAAGGCCAAGCTCGAGGAGATCGGAGGGACGTTGCGTGAATGACCTGGCTGCACAGCCGCTCGATGGCGATCCGGCCGCCCGGGTCCTGGTCGCCGGCGCCTCCGGCTTCACCGGCGCCCTGGCAGCGAAGATCGTCTGGGACCACCCGAAGCTGGAGCTCGTCGCCGCGACCTCGCGCAGCGACGCCGGCAAGCGGCTCGATGCGCTCTACCCGCGCTACCGGGTGCCGATCGAGCTCACCGAGCTCGACCTCGAGCACGTCGAGGGAGTCGACGCGGCGATCGTCGCCTACCCGCACGGGGCCGCGGCACCGACCGACGCCGCCCTGCGCTCCCAGGGGATCAAGGTCGTCGATCTGTCTGCCGACTTCCGCCTGCGGGACATGGAGACGTATCAGCGTTGGTACGGCGAGCACGGCGCCCCGGATCTGTTCGGGACCGGCGTCTACGGGCTGACCGAGATGTACCGGGAGGAGCTGCGGACGGCGGAGCTCGTCGCGACCCCCGGCTGCTACCCGACCGCGAGCGTGCTCGGGCTGGCGCCGCTGGCCGAAAAGGGGCTGCTCGGCGAGGTCTTCATCTCGGCGATGCAGGGAACCTCCGGCTACGGCCGCTCCAGCGACGACCTCGTCCACTTCTCGGCGATGACCGAGAACGCCTTCCCCTACAAGACCGAGGGGCACCGCCACCGGCCGGAGATCGAGCAGGAGCTGGCGGCGCTCGGCAGCCCGGCGCCGGTCACCTTCGTTCCGCAGCTGCTGCCACTCGATCAGGGCGAGCTCGCGACCTGCTTCGCGACGCTCAGCGAGCCGACCTCGAAAGAGACGGTGCAGGCTCTGTATCGCGAGCGCTACGACGCCGAGCCCTTCGTCCACGTCCTCGACGGCCCGCCGAACCTGCGCGCCGTCCGGGACACGAACGATTGCCACGTCTACGTCACGGTTGAGGAGCGGGGAAGGGTGATGGCCTTCTCGGCGATCGACAACATCTGGAAGGGCGCCTCCAGCCAGGGGATCCAGAACCTGAACCTGATGCTGGGCCTCGACGAGACTGCGGGGCTGCTGTGAGCGCGCCCGGCGACGGCGACGGGTTCTTCCGGTCGCGCTGGGTCGAGGCGCCTAGCGGCGTCGAGGAGCTCGACCCTGCCCGCCTCGCGCCGGGCTTCCGTGCCGCCGGCGCTCACTGCGGGCTGAAGAAGGACGGCGGCACCGACGTCGGCCTCGTCCTCTGCGATGAGGAGTCGGTCAGTTCGGCGATGGTCCTGACCCGCAACGCCTCGGCCGCAGCCCCGATCCGGGTCTGCCGCAAGGTCACCGACCTCGGCGCCGTCCGCGCCGCCGTCGTCAACAGCGGCAACGCCAACGCCGAGACCGGCGAGAAGGGCTACGCCGACGCGCTGGCGATGTGCGAACGGGCCGCCGATGCGCTCGGGCTCGAGACCGAGCAGGTCGCCGTCGCCGAGACCGGGACGATCGGGGTGCCGCTGCCGATCAGCGCCGTCCTGCTCGGGATCGAGGAGGCGGCGCAGAGCCTTGCCGCCGATGGCGGCAACTCCTTCTCAGAAGCGATCTGCACGACCGACCGCTGGCCCAAGCGCTGCACCCTGCGGGCCGGCGGCGTGACCCTATCCGCCCAGGCGAAGGGCGCCGGGATGATCGAGCCGAAGATGGCGACGATGCTCTGCTTCGTCCAGACCGATGCCGTCGTTGAGGATCCGGCGGGGCTGCTCGCCGGCGCCGTCGACGCCTCCTTCAACCGGATCACGGTCGACGGCCAGATGAGCACCAACGACTGCGTCCTCCTGCAGGCGACCGGGGCCAGTGGCAAGCCGCTGCCGGCCGGCCTGCTCGAGGCGGTGCTGTTGCAGCTGGCGATCGAGATCGTCCGCGACGGCGAGGGCGCCGCCCGGGTCGGCCGGATCGAGGTCTCAGGGGCCGCCTCCGAGGCGGAGGCCGAGCGGGTCGCCCGCGCGATTGCCAACTCACCGTTGGTGAAGACGGCGCTGTTCGGCCGTGACCCGAACTGGGGCCGGATCGCCCAGGCCGCCGGCGCCGCCCTGGCCGACGAGGACCTCGAGGAGATCGGCGCCGACTCGATCGACGCCGCCGAGCTCGGGGCCGAGACCGAGGAAGCCGAGATCGGGCTGGCGCTGGGTCGCGGCGAGGGCCGCGCCCACGTCTGGTTCTCCGACCTCGGCTACGAGTACGTCCGCATCAACGCCGAGTACACGACCTGAAAGCGAGGTGAGGACGATGACCGAGCAGGCACCGCAGTCCCGCGCCGCCGGCGCCAGCGTCGAGACGCTGCTCGAGGCGCTGCCCTACATCCGCGAGTTCCACGGCCGAACCGTGGTGATCAAGTATGGCGGGGCGGCGATGCTCGACGAGGAGCTGCGCGAGGCTTTCGCTGCCGACGTCGTCCTCCTCAAGTACGTCGGCCTCAACCCGGTCATCGTCCACGGCGGCGGTCCCGAGATCACCAAGTACATGGAGCGGCTCGGGCTCGAGGTCAAGTTCGTCGATGGCCTGCGCGTCTCCGATGCGGAGACGGTCGAGGTGGCGAAGATGGTCCTGGTCGGCAAGCTCAACTCGGAAATCGTCCAGCGCCTCAACCGGGCCGGCCAGGCCGCGGTTGGGCTGGCGGGTGAGGACGGGACCCTGTTCGAGATCTCGCCGGCGCCGAACGCCGACCAGATCGGCTTCGTCGGCTCGATCGACCGCGTCCACGTCGACGTCCTCAACCACATCGCCGCCGACTACATCCCGGTGATCGCCTCCTCGGCGGCCGACCGCAGCGGTCAGCCATACAACGTCAACGCCGACGAGGCGGCCGGCAAGGTCGCCGCCGCGCTCGGTGCCTACAAGGCGATCTTCCTCACCGACGTCGAGGGCTGGCTCGCCGATCCCGGCACCGAGTCCTCGCTGATCTCGCGGGCGACCGTGGTCGAGGTCGAGGAGCAGCTGGCGGCGATCGACGGCGGCATGAAGCCGAAGCTCCAGGCCTGCGTCGAAGCGATTCGCGGCGGCGCCCAGTCGGCCCACATCATCGACGGCCGCAAGGCCCACAGCCTGCTGTTGGAGCTCTTCACCGACGCCGGCATCGGCACGATGGTGACGCCATGAGCGGGGAGGTGCGCGGACTTGGGGAGACCCGCGAGCTCGAGGCGCGCTACCTGATGCGCACCTACAAACGGGCGCCGGTCGACTTCGTCCGCGGCGAAGGGTCACTGCTCTGGGACGCCGAGGGCAACGAGTACCTCGACTTCCTGACCGGAATCTCGGTCTGTTCGATCGGCCACTGCCACCCGGCCGTGGTGGCGGCGGTGCAGGAGCAGAGCGCGCGCCTGATGCACGTCTCCAACCTCTTCTACACCGAGCCGATGGCGCAGCTGGCCGAGCGGCTCTCCGAGTCGAGCCTCGGCGGCCGCGTCTTCTTCACCAACTCGGGGACGGAGGCGATCGAGTGCGCGATCAAGGTCGCCCGCAAGCACGCCCACAGTCGCGGCGTCTCCGACCCCGAGATCATCAGCTTCGAGGGCGAGTTCCACGGCCGCAGCTACGGTGCCCTCGCGGCAACCCCGGCGATGGCCCGCAACGAGGCGCTGGGGCCGATGCTGCCCGGTTTCCGCTCGGTCCCGTTCAACGATGCCGAGGCGCTGCGCGACGCGATCGGGCCGAACACGGCGGCGGTCCTGCTGGAGCCGATCCAGGGCGAGGCCGGCGTCTACCCGACCAGCGACGAGGCGCTCCTCGCCGCCCGCCGGGCCTGCGACGAGGTTGACGCGCTGCTGATCCTCGACGAGATCCAGGCCGGGATGGGGAGGACCGGGTCGCTCTGGGCTTACCAGCAGACCCCGGTCAAGCCCGACGTGATCACCTCGGCCAAGGCGCTCGGCGGCGGTGTCCCGATCGGCGCCTGCATTACCGGCCCCGACGCCGCCGACGTGCTCGAGCCCGGCGATCACGGCTCGACCTTTGCCGGCGGGCCGGTGGCGACGGCGGCGGCACTGGCTGTCCTCGACGTCATCGACGACCCGGCGCTGCTGCGCCGTGTGCGCGAACTCGGCACCAAGCTGCGCGAGGAACTGGCCACGCTCGAGGGCGTGCGCGAGGTCCGCGGACGCGGCCTGATGGTCGGCGTCGGCCTCGAGGACGGGATCGATGCGGGGGCGATCGGCGCCGACCTGCTCGGGCGTGGGCTGGTCGTCAACGTGCCGCGCCCGGACACGATCCGGCTGCTGCCACCGCTGGTGGTCGAGGCCGGGCAGATCGAGAAAGCGGTTGGCCTAATCGGCGAATCGCTCTAGGGTTGCGGGCTGTGAACGACCCGAAGCGACCCCTGCAGCGCGGTCAGCTGGAGACGACCACCGCCGAACGTCTGGCGGCGATCGTCGAGGCTGCCGAGCGGGCGGCGTCGAAAGTGATCGACGATGCCGAAGCCGAGGCCCGCCGCTATCTGGCGGAGGCGAAGGCCGAGGCCGACCAGGTGCTGGCCGAGCGATTGCGGGCGCTGGGTGAGCAGACCGACTCGCTGATCGCCCAGGCGGAGGACATCCGCCAGCGCTCCGAGCGCCTGCTCGACGCCTTGACTGCGGCCCGCTCCAGCCTCGCCGCGGAGATCGACCCTGGGCGCGAAGCCAGCGGCGACCTCAGCGATGGCCTGCGAGCGGGAGGTCGCTCGCACCTCAGCGCAGTGCCGGCCGAGCAGCCGTTGCAGCCGCCGCCGGTCTCCCAGGCGCCCGAGCCACCGCCGGTGCCGGAACCGCCACCGCCGCCCCCTGTCCCGGAGCCCCCCTTCGAGCCCCCACCTGTCCGCCAGGACAGCCCCGCCGGCGCCCGCCTGCTGGCGACCCAGATGGCGGTCTCCGGCAACAGCCGAGAGGAAATCGCCGCTCGCCTCCGAAACGGGTTTCTGATCGAGGACACCGACTCGATCCTCGACGCGATACTCGGACCGAAGGAGCGCTAGGCGCAGATGCACGAGGACCCGACTCGGATGATGAGGACCGGGGACCGCGATCCACGCGGGCAGCGTCCGCACGGCAACATGCGCCTGGTCGTCGCCTGTCTGATCGCCGTGATCGTCGGCCTCCTGATCGCGATCCTCGTGATGTCCGGCAGCGGTGGCAGTACCACCACCGTGACGACCACCGAAGCCGTCGAAACGACTCCGGAAACGACCTCAGGCACGACCTCCAAAGAAGAAACCGAAAGCGAATCGGGGGAAGTCGAAGAAGTCGAACCGGAAGAAGAAGGCGGCGAAGGCGGGCTCGAAGAAGGCGAAGAACCGGAAGTGCTCGAAGAAGAAGGGGAAATCTTCGAAGAAGAAGGCGGCGGGATCGGAGCCCCCTAAGGGTTTGCGTGGAGGGGTGAGGTATGCCCTCCCGGCTCGCACCTCGTCGCCTCGGAGGCTGAAGCTGTCGCCTCTTGGAGCGCTGCTCCTCGCGCACAGTTCGCCGGGAGGACATACCTCACCCCTCCCAACGGAAGCTCTCGCCAGGCGCCGCGATGTCGCCGGCCCTTGTGAGCTGGAAGTGCGAGACTTGCGCCTTCTGTGAGCTCCCAGCCGTCCCACCCCCAGCCGACCGCCAGCTACGAGGCGGATCCCGCGAACGTCCACCGCGTGCTCCTGCTCTACTCGGGCGGGCTCGATACGAGCGTGATGCTGAAGTGGATCCAGGACTCCTACGAGGCCGAGGTCGTCTGCCTCACGGTCAACCTCGGCCAGCCCGGCGAGGACTACGCGGTGATCGAGGACAAGGCGCTGAAACTGGGCGCGCTCGAGTGCCACGTGGTCGACGCCCGCGAGCAGTTCGCGCACGAGTTCCTGGCGCCGGCGATCAAGGCCAATGCCGTCTATGGCAACGGCTACCCGCTCTTCACCGCCCTCGGCCGGCCGCTGATCGCCCAGCTCGCGGTCGAGTACGCGCGCAAGACGAACTGCGACACGATCGCCCACGGTTGCACCGGCAAGGGCAACGACCAGGTCCGGATCGAGGCGACGGTGGCGACGCTGGCGCCGGAGCTGCGGACGATCGCTCCGGTTCGCTCCTGGCAGATGGGTCGCGAGGAGGAGATCGCCTACGCCCGCGAGCACGGGATCCCGGTCAAGGGCGGCACCGAGGTCGCCCCCTATTCGATCGACGACAACCTCTGGGGCCGCTCCTCGGAGGGGCGCTGGATCGAGGACCTCCAACATGCTCCGGAGGACGACGTCTTCCAGCTCGTCACCCGGCCCGAGGAGGCCGCCGACGAGGCGGAGACGGTGGCGGTCGGGTTCGAGGCCGGTCTCCCGACTTCTTTGAACGGCGAGCGCCTGGAGCTGGTCGAGCTGCTCGAACGGGCGGCCGAGATCGGGCAGCGCCACGGGGCCGGGATCGTCGACCACATCGAGGACCGGATCGTCGGCCTCAAGGTGCGCGACATCTACGAGGTGCCGGCCGCGGCGCTGATCCTCACCGCTCACGAGGAGCTCGAGCGTCTGGTCGGCACGATCCACCAGAACCAGTTCAAGCCGGCGATGGATCAGAAGTGGGGCTACCTCGTCTACGCCGGCCTCTGGTGGGAGCCGCTGCGCACCGACCTCGACGCCTACATGGACGCGGTCAACGCCCAGGTGACCGGCGAGATCGGGCTGCGCCTCTACAAAGGCAGCGTCCGCGTCGTCACCCGCTCCTCGCCGAACGCCGTCTACGACGCCGACCTGGCGAGCTTCGCGCAGTCCGGTGGCCTCTTCTCACAGACGGCGTCGCCGGGCTTCATCGAGCTCTGGTCCCTGCAGTCGCGGATGGCGCACAGGATTCGGGAACGCGGCGGGGAGAAGGGGGGAGAGTGATGTACGACAAGCTCGGCAAGGTCGCGGTCAGCTTCGCCTTCGCCTATCTGCGCCGCCGTTACCGGCGGGAGATCCGGGTCGGCATCGGCGTCGCCGCGGTGACGATCGGCATCGGCGCCTACCTTGCCAGCCGCAACGTGCGCGAGGGGTGAGAGCCAGCGCGCTCGGGTGGGCGCGCAACATCCCTTGCCGGTTATCGGCAACCGGTTGGATCGGCGGCTGAGGGCCGCTAGCCTCGCGGCTCGTGCGCTCGGCTCGCCTGAGAATGGATCTGGCTGCGGTTGCCGCCGCCCTGGCACTGCTCGGCGGGTTGGTCGTCGCGGTCGGACTGACCGCCAGCGCCCGCGCCGCCGACACCGAACAGCTCGAAGCGAAGCTCTCCAGCGCCCGCGACGAAGCCAGTGCGATCTCGGCCGAGCTGCGGGAAAGCAAGCAGGCGCTGGGTGTCGCCGAAGCCGAAGCGGCTACTGCCGAAGCGCATGAGCAACGACTTTCGGGGTTGCTGGCAGAGGGCCGGGCGCACGCAGACCAGCTGCGCGCAAGGCTCGACGGCACCGAACGCGAACTGACGCTGGCCAAGGCGCGGTGGCGCCGCTCGCGGGCGCTGTTGGCGGCCCGCCTGGTGGCGATCTACGAGAGCGGCACGCCGGACACGATCAGCGTCTTTCTCAGCGCCGGCGACTACCAGGACCTGTTGGCCCAGGCCGAC
Organism: Solirubrobacterales bacterium; assembly: GCA_035509895.1. Lineage (GTDB taxonomy): Bacteria > Actinomycetota > Thermoleophilia > Solirubrobacterales > 70-9 > VAYN01. Next base: position 14,287 of record DATKIA010000055.1, on the reverse strand, counting down.
TACCTGCGCCAGATATCGGAATCCGACAGCGCCCTCGCCGATCGCGTGGCGGCGGTCCGCGCTGAAGTCGAAGCTGAGGTCGAGCGAGTCACCAAGCTGCACGAGCGTGCCGTCGCCTACGACGAACGCCTGGCGGCGGCGCGGGGGGAAATCGCCGACGTTCGCGCCGCGGCGCGGGCCTCGGCCGCCGAACTGCAGTCGCTCAGCGCCAGCCGCGAGTCCTCGCTGGCGGAGCTGAAAGGCGACATCAGCAGCTGGGTCGACCAGATCGAGCAAGCGCGGGCCGCGAGCGAAGCCGAAGCCGAAGCCGAGGTCGGGCGCTGGCTCGGCGGCCCGTACTCGATCCCGACCTACATCGTGATGTGCGAGTCGGGCGGCGACTACAGCGCCCTCAATCCGTCGTCGGGCGCCGGCGGCGCGTACCAGATCCTGCCCTCGACCTGGGAACTCTACGGCGGCAAGGGCGAACCCCAGACCGCCTCCAAGGCCGAACAGGACCGGATCGCCGCCGAAATCTGGGCCGACTCCGGGACCAGCGCCTGGGTCTGCGGGTAGCGCTCGGCCGCAAGCGAAGACGCTCGAAACCGACGCGGCTTGCGCGCGAAAATCACCCCGGAGTTAGCGAAAATCGACCCGGGTGCCATCTGGCCCGATTGCCATGATCGGTGATCCCGTGAGTTCGCCCACCGCAGTCCATCTCCACGCCCACAGCGAGTACTCGCTACTCGATGGCGCCTGCAAGATCGACGCGATGGCGGCGCGGGCGGCGGAGCTCGGCCAGCCCGCCCTCGGGCTCACCGACCACGGCGTCATGAACGGCGCCGTCGATCTCTACAAGGCCTGCAACAAGCACGGGATCAAACCGATCGTCGGCCTCGAGGCCTACCTGGTCGACAACGTCAAGAGGATCAAGGAACAGACCAAATACGAGCGCAACCACCTGACGCTCCTGGCCGAAAGCGACACCGGCTTCGCGAATCTGGTCAAGCTCACCTCGGCCGGCTTCCTCGAAGGCTTCTCGCGCGGCAAGGCCAACGTCGACATGGAGATGCTGGCGGCGCACTCCGAGGGCGTGATCGTCCTCACCGGCTGCCTGCAGTCGCGCTTCTGCCGTCGCCTGATCGAAGAGCGCGGCGACGACGCCCGCGCCCACCTCGACGACTTGATCCAGGCCTTCGGCCCCGACCAGGTCTACTTTGAGGTGCAGAAGAACGGGATCGAAGAGCAGGACAAGGCCAACCAGGGAATCGTCCGCTTCGCCCGCGAGCTGGGCCGGCCGGTCGTCGGCACCGCCGACGTCCACTACCTGCGGCGCGAGGACTTCGACAACCACGCGGCGCTGCTCTGCGTGCAGACGAAGTCGACTCTGGAAGCGCCGAAGATGAGCTTCGACACCAACGAGTTCTACATCAAGAGCTCCGAGGAAATGGCGGAGTCCTTCGCCGAGTGGCCGGAGGCGGTGCCGACCTCGCTCGAGATCGCCGAGCGCTGCTCGCTCGACATCGAGCTCGGCAGCCTGCTTCTGCCCAGCTACCCGACCGAGAACGGCGAGGAGCCGGAGACGATGCTGCGGCGGATCGCCGCCGAGGGCCTCCGCGCCCGCTACGGCGACCCGCCGCCGGCCGCGGCGGTCGAGCGGCTTGAGTACGAGCTCGGGGTGATCGAGGAGATGGGCTTCTCCTCCTACTTCCTGATCGTCTGGGACTTCATCCGCTACGCCAAGGAAAACGGCGTCGCCGTCGGCCCGGGCCGCGGCTCCGCCGCCGGCTCGATCGTCTCCTACAACCTCAACATCACCGACCTCGACCCGCTCGCCAACGACCTGCTGTTCGAGCGCTTCCTCAACCCCGGCCGCAAATCGATGCCGGATATCGACATCGACTTCTCGGTCCGCGGCCGCGAGCGGATGATCCGCTACGTCGGCGAGAAATACGGCCGCGAATCGGTCGCCCAGATCATCACCTTCGGCAAGATGGCGCCGCGCGCCGCGACCCGCGACGCCGCCCGCGTGCTCGGCTTCGACTACGCGACCGGCGACCGTCTGGCGAAGCAGATCCCCGAGCCGATCATGGGTCGCAGCCCCTCCTTCGAGGAATGCCTGAAGAAGGGCCAGGAACTGAAACAGACCTACGACGCCGAGCCCGACGCGAAAAAGATCATCGACGTCGCCCAGGGCCTCGAGGGGATCATCCGCAACAACTCGATCCACGCCGCCGCGGTGGTGATCGCCGACCGGCCGCTGCAGGAGATCGTGCCGCTGCAGCTGGCCGAGGACCGCAGCGCCCCGGCCGCGAGTCCGAATGGCAACGGCTCGGGCAAGCCCGAGCGCCAGTACAAGATCGTGACCCAGTACTCGATGGGTCCGATCGAGGAGATCGGGCTGCTGAAGATGGACTTCCTCGGCCTCCGCAACCTCGACGTGATCGAGGACGCGATCGAGATCATCGAGCGCTCGCGCGGCGAGCGGCTCGACATGGAAGCGATCCCGATCGACGACACGAAGACCTACGCGATGCTCGCCAAGGGCGACTCGACCGGGGTTTTCCAGCTCGAGTCCGAGGGCATGCGCGAGGCGATGAAAAAGGTGCAGCCGACCGAGTTCGACGACATCGTCGCCCTCGTTGCGCTCTACCGCCCAGGCGCGATGGCCTACATCCCGGCCTACGCCAAGGGCAAGCGCAACCCGGCCTCGGTCACCTATCCGGACCAGCGCCTCCGTGCCTTCACCGAACCTACCTACGGCTGCGTTCTCTACCAGGAGCAGTTGATGGCGATCGCGCGCGAGATGGCGGGCTTCTCGGGCGCCGAGGCGGACGACCTGCGCAAGGCCGTCGGCAAGAAGAAGCGCGACTTGATGGCGACGATGAAGGACAAATTCATGCAGGGCCTGGCGGCCTCGGGGACCGCGCCGAACGTCGCCGCCGACCTCTGGAAACTGAACGAAGCGGCGGCCGACTACTCGTTCAACAAGTCCCACGCCGCCTGTTACGCCTTGATCTCCTACCGCACCGCCTACCTCAAGGCCAACTACCCGGCCGAGTACATGGCGGCGGTGATCTCCTCGGTGATGAACACCAAAGACAAGGTGCCGTTCTTCGTCAACCGCTGCGCCGAGATGGGAATCGACGTGCTGCCGCCGGACGTCAACTCTTCCGACCACAGCTTCGTCGTCTCCGAGAACGCGATCCGTTTCGGCCTCGACGCGGTCAAGAACGTCGGCCACTCGGCGGTCGAGGCGATCCTGCGCGCTCGTGAGGACGCCGGGATCAGCTCGATCTGGGACTTCTGCGAGCGGGTGGATTCCCGCGCGGTGAACAAACGGGCGATCGAATGCCTGATCAAGTGCGGCGCCCTCGACTCGACCGGAGCCACCCGCAAGGGCATGCTGGAGGCGCTGCCCGCCGCCCAGTCGGCCGGGCAGAAGGCGCAGGAGGACGCGCAGATGGGGCAGGGGTCGATCTTCGACTTCGGCGACGAAGGTGGGGGAGGGGCGAGTCAGTCATCGGTCGCCCACCAGCGACCGCCGATCTCGGCCGCCGAGTTCGATCGCGCCGAGCTGCTGGCATTGGAGAAGGAGACGATGGGCACCTACCTGTCCTCGCACCCGCTGGCCGAAGTCGGGCCGGCGCTGCGGGCCCGGGTCGACTGCAGCCTCGCTGAGCTCGGCGGCAAGCCCGATGGCGCCTGGGTCACGGTCGGCGGGATCGTCACCGAATGCAAAAAGATCCGCACCAAGAGCGGCAGCCAGATGATGTTCGCGACCCTCGATGACGTCGAGGGACAGGTCGAGATGCTGGTCTTCAAGGCCGATCAGGCGGAGAGCGCCGAGGTGATCGCCCCCGACGCGATCGTCCTAGTTCGCGGTCGCCTCGACCACAAGGACCGCGGCGAAACGAAGCTGGTCGTGCAGGAGGCACAGCGCTTCGAACCCGACAGCGAGGAGATCGCCAAAGCGGGCGCGGTCGCCGCCGTTCCCGCCGGTCCGTTCGAGCTGACGGTCGACGCCGCCAGCCTCAGCCCGGAGGTCTTCGCGGAGCTGAAGGCGGTCTTCGAACACCACAAGGGCGACGCCGACGTCCACCTCGTGATGAGGACCAGCGAAGGGTCGAAGACCCTGCGCTGCGGCAGTGACTACCGCGTCCGGCCCTCGAGCCATCTGCGCAACGAGGTGGACCAGGTCCTCGGCGCCGGCGCTCTGGCTGCGTGAAACCGGCGCATTTCGGCGTCCTCGGTCGCTTGCGTGCGAAGCACGCGGCGCTCCCTGCGTCCACCGAACTGCTTGGTTTCCCGCACCCAGACTGGCCTAGAATTTGTTTATGACCGCTACGCGCACCGAGATCGGCGAATGCCGTCAGTGCCGCTCCTTCTGCGACAAGATGGTCGAGCCGCGCGGCTGTGTCGAACTCGGGTGTCGGTTCCTCTACAGCTACGTCGACCGCTTCAACGGCCGCCAGTACGTCGGTTGCATGCAGGAGGTGTTTGCGGCCGAGATCGATCTGGCGGCGGTCCTCGAGAAGGGCGGCTTCGGCGGCGTCAAGATGACGGGCGATCCGCTGCCCCACTGTCAGTTCACGGTCGAGCGCGCCTACGAAGGCACGGGCGAGTCATACGGCTGCGTCAACCGGCGCTTCTTCGACTGCACCGAAGACGGCGCCGAGGGGTTGCGCGCCTTCGATCTCCGCGACGTCTGAGGGCCCCCGGAGCCTTAACAACTTCGACACCAATCGATGTCGACAACGACACGGATTGGTGTAATATCTCGCGGCAATGTCAGATGCTGCCGCTGTGGCCGAGGTGAACTCGGACGAGGTTCTGACTGGGATGGCCGGCGAGGCCCCCGCTGAACCCACCGGTCCCGTTTTCACCCTCGAGCTCAACCAAGACCAGAAGGACATCCGCGACTGGGTGCACGGCTTCGCCGAGGGCGTCGTCCGTCCCGCCGCCGCCGAGTGGGACGAGCGCGAGGAGACTCCCTGGCCGGTGATCCAGGAGGCCGCCAAGATCGGCCTCTACAGCTTCGAAGCGATGGGTCAGTTCTGGGCTGACGAGACGGGTCTGACGCTGCCGATCGCCAACGAGGAGCTGTTCTGGGGCGACGCCGGCATCGGCATGGCGATCATGGGCACCTCGCTGGCGGTCGCCGCAATCTTCGGGCAGGGAACCCCGGAGCAGATGGGTGAGTGGATTCCGCAGTGCTTCGGCACGGCGGACGACGTCAAGCTCGCTGCCTTCTGCGCCTCCGAGCCGGACGCCGGCTCCGACGTCTCGGCGATCCGCACGACCGCCAAGTACGACGAGGCGAGCGATGAATGGGTGCTGAACGGCCAGAAGGCCTGGGCGACCAACGGCGGCATCGCCAACGTCCACGTGGTGATCGCCAGCGTCGACCGCGAGCTCGGCTCGCGCGGCCACGCCGCCTTCGTGATCCCGCCCGGCACCAAGGGCTGCGAGCAGGGCGCCAAGGTCAAGAAGCACGGCCTCCGTGCATCCCACACCGCCGACGTCCATCTCGACGACTGCCGCGTCCCCGGCTCCTGCCTCTTGGGCGGCAAGGAGAAGCTCGACGAGCGGCTCGCCCGCGTCCGCGAGGGCAAGCGCTCGAACTCACAGGCGGCAATGCAGACCTTCGAGGCAAGCCGACCGGTGGTCGGCGCTCAGGCGCTGGGCATCGCCCGCGCTGCCTACGAGTACGCGCTCGAGTACGCCAAAGAGCGCCGGCAGTTCGGCAAGGCGATCGTCGAGAACCAGTCGATCGCCTTCGCTCTGGCCGACATGAAGTTGGAGATCGACGCCGCGCGGCTGCTCGTCTGGCGCGCCGCCTGGATGGGCCGCACCGGCCAGACCTTCGAAAACGCCGAGGGCTCGATGTCGAAGCTGAAGGCCGGCGAGGTTGCCGTCTGGTCGACCGAGCGAGCAATCCAGATCCTCGGCGGCAACGGCTACACCCGCGAGTTCCCGGTCGAGCGGATGCACCGCGACTCGAAGATCTACACGATCTTCGAGGGCACCTCCGAGATCCAGCGCCTGGTCATTTCCCGCGCGATCTCGGGCGTCCACGTCAAATAAAAGTTTACGGCGGGAGAGCAAGGGCCGGGCCTGCAGGGGCCGGCCCTTGTCGCCTGTCCAAATTGGCTGACTCGCCAGGCAGGTGGTTAGTCCCTCCCATCGTTCTGCCGGACTCGGCCGTACCGTTATGGATATGGGAAGTGAAGAGTCAGCTTCGGTCGAGACCGAAATTGTCAAGGCGAGACGTGGGCTTGACGAGGCAAGGGCGGCCGCAATTTCTGCCGACTCCCAAATCCAGCAGATGGAAAATGAGATCAAGACCGCGTCGGCTATTGGAGAGCGCGATGTATCGAATCTCGAGCGGCAAGCATCTGACGCCCAATCGTTGAATTCATTCGACGAGATGCAGGGCTTCCAGGAAGACGCCGCTCGTCGGCGGGCTCAGCTTGCAGATCGACTTAGTCAATTGGAATCGCAGTTAGGAAGGCTTAAGAGCAAGAGAATCGAGGTGGGTTCCGAGCAAACCCTTTGGGAGAACCGACTCACGGACTTACGCGAGCAGGAGGAAGAAGAGGCCCGGCGCGGGGAGGTCTCTGAGAATCAACTCAGCCGGGCGGCGGAGCTCGAGGAGCGGCTCGCTCGCTTGGAGGTTGATCGTGCTGACCTGGTTCAACAGATCGAACAGTACGCACCGATTGTTGAAGCCCATCGAGAGGCAACTACCGCATCCGGTGCAGCCGAACTCAGCGAGGCCTACGCAGCGCAAGCGCGAACGCTCAACGGCGAATGGAAGCGGTGGCTGAAGTGCCTAGGAGCTGCAGTCATCCTCGCGATGGCGGGCGGGGTGGCGGTGATTTTGGCCACTCATCCATCCGGCGATGCCTCGAACAGTGAAATTGTCTCCAGGGTTGCGATTGAGATTTTGGTCCTCGGATTGCTCGTTTACTTGGTTCGCATCAGCGCTCATCAGTTTCGGGTACATCGCCACCTTGAGGTAGTCAGCGACTCGGAAGCTGAGGTCGATTCTCCGGTCGATGCGGCAATTGAGCACCGTACGCGTGTCGGATTGCCGCCTCGTCAGCGGCCGCGGCGTTTGAGGCCCTCTTTGCGCAGGCGCTTGGCGAGCTGCACTTCCGCCTTGCTCGAGCCTTTCTTTTCCGGCCCAGGAGTCTCCAGGGTCGCTGGGAGACCCTCGAAGCGGGGCTCGGAGAGAAAGGCGGCGAGGCCTTTGCGACCCATCTCGCCTTTGCCGATGTTGGCGTGGCGGTCGAGGTGTGAGCCGAGCGGGGAGGCCGCGTCGTTGACGTGGACGGCGCCGAGGCGCCCTTTCCCGACCTTCTTGTCGGCTTCGTCCATGATCGCCGTCAAATGGTCGGGGTCGGTGACGTCGTAGCCCTGGACGAACAAGTGACAGGAGTCAAGGCAGAGGCCGAGGCGCTTGCCGCCGCCGGCGCCCTCGATCAGCTCCGCGGTCTGGTCGAAGTCGCGGCCGAGCAGGCCTTTGTGGCCGGCCGTCTGCTCGAGCAGGAGGCGACAGGAGTCGCTGTCGGCTAGGGCCGCCTTGATCACTTTCGAGGCCCGCTTGATCGAGGGGCCGAGCGGCTCGCCTTTCTGGGCGCCGGGGTGGAGGACGACGCCATTGGCACCGATCCCGTCACCGATTCGCAGTGCGTGCGTCAGCGAGTGCAGCGATTTCTTCCGCAGCTCTTTGTCTTTGGAGGCGCAATTGATCAGGTAGACCGCGTGGATGATCACGGCTTCGACCTTGGAGCCGTCCATCGCCTCGCGAAAGGCGGCGAAGTCCTCCTCGCCGTAATTGGTCGGCCGCCACATGCGCGGGCTCTGGTGGAAGATCTGGATCGATTCGCAGGCCCGCTCTTCGCCGCGCGCGACCGCATTCGCGAGGCCCCCTGCGGTGGATACGTGGGCGCCGATCAGCATCGCCCGCCATCCTAAGCCGGGGCGCCCGAAACCGGGCCCTGCCCGAGTCCGGATAGGTTGCCGGGGTCCTGCAAACGCCTGCGAGGGGAAATGGATGAGCGAAGTCGTGGTTGTAGCCGAGATCGAGCTGGTCTCCGGCCAGGAGGAGCCGGGCCTCGCCGCTCTGCGCGAGCTCTGCGAGCAGACGCACGCCAACGACGAGGGATGCCTGCTCTACGCCCTGCACCGCGTCAGTGGTGAGGAGAGCCGGGTCGTGATGATCGAGAAGTGGGAGTCGATGGAGGCGCTGGTCACGCACGGTGGCTCCGAGCACATTCGGTCCTTTGGCGCCGGCCCGGCCCTGGCCGGGGCACCCAAGATCTCGATTCTCGAGCCGACCGGGTTCGGCGACCCCGCCAAGGGAACGCTGTAGTCAATTCACGATGAGCGGCGCATCTCCACGCCTTCGCTTCGCCCCCTCGCCGACCGGTGCCCTGCACATCGGCGGCGCCCGCACGGCCCTCTACAACTGGCTCGGGGCTCGGCACGAGGGGGGCGAGCTGGTGCTGCGGATCGAGGACACCGACCGCGAGCGCTCGACCGAGGGGAACGTCGCCCAGATCCTCGATGCGCTCGAGTGGCTGGAGCTCGACTGGGACGAGGGCCCTGTCTCGCAGGCCGGCCGCGCCGAGCGGCACGCCGAGGCGCTGGCGAAGCTGCTGGAGTCCGGCGCCGCCTACCGCGACTCGGCGACCGCCAAGGACGTCGAGGTCTGGAAGGCCGAGCACGGCGCCGGCCGCGGCTACCGCGGCACGCCGACCGACGAGCCCGGCGCGGCGGTGCGGCTGCGGGTCCCGGACGAAGGGGAGACCGTGGTCGAGGACCTGATCCGCGGTCCCGTCGCCTTCCCCAACGCCAGCTACGACGACTTCGTCATCGCCCGCGGCGACGGCACCGTCCTCTACAACTTCGCGGTCGCGGTCGACGACGCCGAGATGGGGATCACCGACGTCGTCCGCGGCGACGACCACCTCTCCAACACGCCGAAGCAGCTACTCGTCCTGGAGGCGCTTGGCTTCGAGGCACCCCGCTACGCCCACCTGCCGCTCCTGCACGGCCCCGACGGCAAGAAGCTCTCCAAGCGCCATGGCGCCGCCTCGGTCCAGGAGCTGCGCGAGGCCGGCTACCTGCCGGCCGCGGTCCGCAACTACCTGGCGCTGCTCGGCTGGGGCACCGACGACGACACCACCCTGATGTCGACCGAAGAGCTGGTGCGGCGCTTCCGCGTCGCCGACGTCGGCAAAGCCGCGGCGATCTTCGACGAGAAGAAGCTGCGCTGGCTGAACGGCCGTTTCATGCGCGAGATGCCGCTCGATGAGTACACCGCGGCGGTTGCCGCCCACCTCGGCCGTGAGCCGGACGAGCGCCTGCGGGCCGCCTGTGAGATCGCCCAGGAGAAAGCGCAGACGCTGGCGGAGGTCTGGCCGCTGATCCGCTTCCTCTTCGAGGAGCCGGTCGAGGACGAGAAGGCGTGGGAGAAGGTGATGAAGGAGGACAGCGCCGAGCTGCTCGCGGCCGCGGCCGGCGCGTTGGAGGCGGTCGAGCCCTTCGAGCCGGAGCCGATCGAGGCGGCGCTGGCACCGCTGCTGGACCGCTATGGGGTCAAACCGGGACGGCTCTACCAGCCGATCAGGGTCGCCATCACCGGCACTTCTATCTCACCGGGGATCTTCGAGTCGCTTGCGGTGCTGGGACGTGAAATGGCTCTGGAGCGCATTTCCAGGGCAATTTCGCGCGCAAAACACACATTTGGCTAAACAAATATTCCGCCCCTGCCGATGAGTTGCCCAAGATGGAGGCAACCACCGCACAAATCGAGAGCAAAGCAGGCGGCCGCGAGGCAACCAAAGCGTCCGGCTCACGCGGCGCTCCCGCGCCCGGCAGCCGCCTCGCCGAGGCCTTCGAGGCCGTCGAGCGCTTTCCGGTTCTGATCGAGTCCCGCGAGCGGGTGATCGGCGCCGCTACGGCGGAGACGCCGCGCGTCGGCGAGCTGGTCGAAGCGGTCGAGGCCGACGTCGCCCTGACGATCTCGGTCCTGCGCTTCGCCAACCGCACCGGCCTCGTCGCCGGCGGCGTCGCCGGGATTCCCGATGCGGTTGACGTCCTCAAGCCCTCCGGCGTGCTGGCGATCGCCGGCACCGCACCGAGCTTCGACTTCTTCGAGTCCAACGGCGGCTGGGAGCTGAAACCAGAGCGCTTCCGCGTCCACGCCCTCGCCGCCCAGCGGGCCGCGGTCCAGATCGGCCGCACGGTCGGCTGGGTCGAACGCGACGAGCTCGCGGTGGCGGCGCTGCTGCACGACGTCGGCCGGCTCGTCATCTCCCGGCTGCACCCGGGCTACAAGGTCTACTTCGACGCGATCTCCCGCACCCCCGAGCAGCGCCTGCGCGACGAACGCGAGCAGCTCGGCATCGACCACGCCCTGGTCGGCGGCGTCCTCGCCCGGCGCTGGAACCTGCCGCAGCGGATCGCGGTCGCGATCGAGCGCCACCACGCGGAGGACGCGGACGGCCTTGCCGCCCTCGTCGCCACCGCCGACATGGTCGCCCACTATTCCCAGGGCGAGGCGATCTCGCCGGAACGACTTCGCGTCGCCTCCGACCGCTGCGGGCTTGGCCAGGAGGCCCTGCGTGAGCTCCTCTACGAGCTGCCGCTGAACCGCCAGGAAGTCTCGCGGATCAGCGAGCCCTGCCCGCTCTCGGCCCGCGAGCTCGACGTTCTCCGCCACCTCTCCGAGGGCATGGTCTACAAGCAGATCGCCAGCGAGATGCACCTCTCGGTCTCGACGATCCGCACCCACCTCCACAACGTCTACGGCAAGATCGGCGCCGTCGACAGGGCTCAAGCCGTGCTCACGGCCAGAGACCGCGGCTGGATCTAGTCGATCAGGCACTCGCGCATCGCGATCGCGATCGCGTGCGAGCGGTTCCTCGCCCCGAGCCGGGCAAGAGCGTTCTTCATATGAGTCTTGACGGTCTCTTCGCTGAGGTCGAGTTCACGGGCGGCGACCGTCGTCGACTCGCCGTTGGCGAGCAGCTGAAGGATCTGGCGCTGGCGCTGGGTCAGTTTCCCGCGGCTGCCTTTCGGCGGCACCGCAGGGTCGACGAAGCGCTCCTGGGCGGCGGCCGCGTCGACCGCACGGCGTAGCTCCTCGGTCCCGGCAGTGCGGGCGATATAAGCACTGGCGCCGGCCTGCAGCGCCGCGCTGGCGAAGTGGCGCTCGGGTCGATCGCCGTGGGCGACGATCCCCAGCACCGGCGAGGAGCGGTGCAGGACGCGGATCGTCTCCTGGCCCGAGATCGCGGCCTCGCCGTCGCCGTTCTGGCGCCAGCGCATGTCGACGATCGCGACGTCGAAGTCGCCGATGTCGCGGACCAGGTCGAGCGCCTCCTCGCGGCTGCTCGTCTCGTGCACCTCGAACCCGTCGGCGAGCACCTCACGAACTCCGAGCCGGACGAGCGGGTGATCATCGATCACGAGACACTGTGGACGCTCGCTCAGGGCTGCTTCCGATCACTGGTTGGGGGTTCAGGCGCAACGGACGGTCGGCGGCGCCCCATTGCTTCCGATCCTAGCCCAGCGCGGGAGGGTGCGGTAGAAAACGAGTTGTGATCTCGATCACCTCGAAGTCGCGCTATGCGGTCGTTGCCCTCGCCGAGCTCGCCCGTTCGGGCGATCGGCCGGTGCCGATCAAGGAGCTGGCCGAGCGTCGTGACATCCCCGAGCAGTTCCTCGAGCAGCTCTTCTCGACCCTGCGCCGGGCCGGCCTGCTGACGAGCCACCGCGGCATGCGCGGCGGCTACACGCTCTCGCGCCCGCCGGATGAGATCACCGTGCTCGAGGTCGTCCAGGCCCTCGACGGAAAAATCGGGACCGAGGCCGACGAGGCGGGCGGCATCTGGGCCGAGGGCGTCACCGCCCTGCGCAAGGTCTTCGGCCAGACGACGATCGCCGAAGTCGCCCGCCGCGAGGCCGAAGAGGCCGGCAGCGGCATGTACTTCATCTAGCTCGCTGCATCGCGTCGTAGGCTGGTCGACGTGATGCTGCGCCAGCCGACTGCTGCCGACGAGGCGGGCTATCTGCGGGTCTTCCAGCGGCCCGAGGTCAATGCCTGGCTGCGGCCGGACCCCTATCCGTCGCTCTCGCCGGATGAGATCCGGGCGATGCTGGGCGACGATCTGCGCCACTGGAACAAGCACGGCTTCGGTCCCTGGGCGGTGCTCGACGACGAGGCCCGGGAATACCTCGGCCGCGTCGGCCTCCGGTACACGGTCGTCGAGGGGGAGGAGATGGTCGAGCTGGCCTGGACGATCGATCCCGACCGCCACGGCGAGGGACTGGCGACGGAAGGGGCGCGGGCCGGCATCCAGCTGGCGCGCAACATCGGCCTGCCGGAAGTGATCGCATTGGCGCTGCCGACCAACTTTGCCTCCCGCGCGGTCGCCGAGAAGATCGGCCTGCCGTGCGAAGGCAAGATCATGCACGCGGGGTTGCCGCACCTGATCTACCGGCAGTCCCTGGCCTAGAGTTCTCCGCCATGTCGAACGGTGGCAAGGAAGGCGCGCGATGAAGATCGGACCGGAGGCTTCGGCGGTCGTCGGCGGGACGCCACTGGTGATGCTCGACCGGATGGCCGAAGGCCTCGGCGGTCAGGTCTGCGCCAAGCTCGAGTACTTCAACCCCGGCGGCTCGGTCAAGGACCGGATCGGGGTGGCGATGATCGACGCCGCCGAAGAGGCCGGCCTGGTCCGGCCCGGTCGCTCGGTCGTGGTCGAGCCGACCAGCGGCAACACCGGGATCGCGCTGGCGATGGTCTGCGCCGCCCGCGGCTACGAGCTGATCCTGACCCTGCCGGAGGGGATGAGCCGCGAGCGGGCGAAGTTACTTCGCGCCTACGGCGCCGAGGTGCGGGAGACGCCGTCGCTGGGCGGGATGAACGAGGCGGTGGCGCTCGCCGAGGAGATCCGCGAGCAGCGCAAAGCCTTCATGCCGATGCAGTTCTCCAACCCGGCCAACGCCGACGTCCACCAGCGCACCACGGCGGAGGAGATCTGGGCCGATACCGACGGCCAGATCGGCGCCTTCGTCGCCGGCGTCGGTACCGGCGGCACGATCACCGGTGTCGGCCGGATGCTGGCCGAACGGGCGCCGGACGCGCTCGTCGTCGCGGTCGAGCCGGCCAGCTCGCCGGTCCTCTCCGGCGGCCCTCCCGGACCGCACAAAATCCAGGGGATCGGCGCCGGCTTCGTGCCGGAGGTGCTCGATCGCGAGGTGATCGACGAGATCCTCGCGGTCAGCGACGAGGACGCGCTGGAGACCGCACGGCTCGTCGCCCGCGAGGAGGGAGTCCTCGCCGGGATCTCGGCCGGGGCCAACATCTGGGCGGCGCTGCAGGTCGCGGCGCGCCCGGAGATGGCTGGCAAACGGGTGGTGACGATCGTCTGCGACTCGGGCGAGCGTTACATGTCCCTACCCTTTTTCGCACCATGAGCCGCTGGGGCAGAGTCGTTTCCGAGATCCGCGCCGACGTCGCCGCCGCGCGCGACCGCGACCCGGCGGCGCAGAACGTCTCGACCTTCGAGATCCTGACCAGTTGGGCCGGCGTCCAGGCGTTGCTCGCGCACCGAGCTGCGCACGCGCTGGCCGAGGCGCGGGTGCCACTGGCGCCGCGCACGATCGCCTACCTGACCAGGGCCGTGACCGGGGTCGAGATCCACCCGGCGGCGGAGATCGGCAGGGAGTTCTTCATCGACCACGGGTCCGGCGTCGTGATCGGGGAGACGGCGAGGATCGGCGACCGCGTCACCCTCTACCAGGGGGTGACCCTCGGCGGCACCGGCTTCCAGCGGGGGAAGCGCCACCCGACGCTCGGCGACAACGTCACCGTCGGCTCCGGCGCCAAGCTGCTCGGCCCGATCGCGGTCGGCGACGGGGCCAAGATCGGGGCCAACACGGTCGTCGTCGAGGACGTGCCGCCGGGTGCGACCGTGGTCGGCAACCCGGGCCACCCGGTGCGGGTCGAAGGCAAGCGAGTCGAAGGCCCGGACGCCGACTGGATCCACCTGCCGGACCCGATCGCCGACGCGATCAAGGGCCTCTCCGAGCGGATCGCCGAACTCGAACAGCGCCTGGGCGAGCTCGACGGCCGCGACGGCCCCAGCGGCGAGAAGGCGGAGATCCGCCCCCGCACCGGCCGCTCCTCGGCCGGCGGCTGAGCGCCGCCTGTCGACTTTGTCACCTCCTGGTTGACAAAGTCGACATTGACCGTGGGTGGTCGGCGCCCGAACTCAAGATTTCCCCA
>DATKIA010000054.1:0-12207 GCA_035509895.1 Solirubrobacterales bacterium | reverse complement strand
CTCCGGCACCGTCACCAGCAACCCGGGCGGAATCAACTGCGACCCGGCCTGCGAAGCCGAATTCGAAGAAGGCAAGGTCGTCACGCTCAGCGCCAGCGCCGCCGCCGGCTCGACCTTCACCGGCTGGTCGGGCGCGGGCTGTTCGGGGACCGGGACCTGCGTGGTGACGATGAGCTCCGCCAAAGAAGTGACCGCGACCTTCACGCTCGAACAGCACCTGCTGACGATCTCGAAGTCCGGCACCGGCTTCGGCACCGTCACCAGTGCCCCCGCCGGCATCGACTGCGGCAACGTCTGCGAAGCGCAATTCGCGCATGGGACGGTCGTGACCCTGACCGCCAGCGTCACCTCCGGCTCCGAGTTCAAAGGCTGGGGCGGGGCCTGCTCGGGGACCGGCCCCTGCGCGGTGACGATCAGCGCCGCGAAATCGGTCTCGGCGATCTTCGATGCCACCGCGGTCGTTCCGCCGACCGAAACCCCAACCCAACCGCCGACCGAAACGCCCAACTTCAGCGCCGGGCCGCGCTTCTCCAACAACGGTCCCGGGGGCGGCAACCGGCTCGAGATGCCGGTCACGATCGCCGGCCCGTCCTCCGACATCGTCGACTTCGGCGGCGTCGCGATGGCGCCGGACGCGACTGGTGGCGTCGTCTACACGAAGACGGTCGAAGGCGTGCCCCACGTCTTTGCCAACCGTTACGTCGACGGTCGCTGGAGCGGGCCGATCCGGGTCGACGCCGACGTCCCCTACGAAGCCAGCCAGGCGCGAATCGCCGCCGGCCGCAAGGGCGAACTGCTGGTCGTCTGGGTGAGCCAGGTGGCGACTGTGGCGAAGAAGATCCGCTACGGATTGTTCTCGGCGAAGATCGGCCGCGGGGCGAGCGAATTCGGCGCCTCGCAGCTGGTCGACCCCGACGTCGGCGAAGGGATCGGCGTCGATCCCTCGCTCTCGGCGACCGCTCCGAGCCAGGCGATCGTCGCCTATCGCGTCATCACCTTCACCTTCGACGGCAGCAAACCGTCGACCTCGGTTCAGCTGCGGCCCGGTGACGTGATGGCGGAAATCCGGGTCGCCCGCCTCAAGGAAGACCGCTGGGCCCGGCTCGGCGCGATGAACAACAACCCGGCGATCTCGATGCGGCCACCAAGCGTGACCAACGGCCCCAAGGTCGGAGCCGGCGTCGACGGCGGCGCCGTCGTCGCCTGGCAGGAGCCTGACCAGTCCGGCAGCGCCCGGATCCTGGCCCGGCGGATCTTCGGGACGGTGCCGGGCCAGGTCCTGCAGGCCAGCCCGACCAGCCTCGACGGCGGACCGGTCAGCGGCGATGTCGATGCCTTCTCGCTGGCGGTGACCCCACTCGACCAGGCGCGGATCGCGATGCGGTTGCAGCCGAACTCGGCCGGGGGCCGCTCCCGCCTGCTGCTCAACACTCTGCCCGCCGGCTACGTCGTCCCCTCCAACGACCTGCTCGGCGCCCAGTCGGTCTTCACCGCGGAATCGGCGGCGGCGAGCGCGATCGGGTCACCCGGGGTCGCCGCCTACGAAAAGGGTGGCAAAGAAGGGCAGCTCCGACTCGCCTTCGTCGCTGGCGGTCAGGTCCGTCAGCTGGCGGTCGACAAAGGCGGCGCCCTGGTTCCGGTCGCAGCGCCGGCCGGGCCGGCACCGGTGCCGGGCGCGGAATCGGTGGCGGCGCTCGACCCTGACGGCGGCGGGGTCCTCGCCTACCCCGCGCTGACCGAAACCGGCAGCCAGGCGCTCTCGGTGCGGCAGGAATTCGCCAGCGGCGCCGCCCAGACCGGGTTGATGTCCGGGCTGCAGGACGGCCCGGTCGCCGAGCTGGCGATCGGCTCCTCGGATAGCGGCGACGCCCTGATCGGGTTTCGCCAGGGCAAGCCGGGGGCGTTCCAGGTCGTCGTCGAGCGGGTCAGCGCCCGTCCCGCGGCGTTCAAGGTCAAGGGCCCGAAGAAGTGGACCAAACCGAATCAGGTGATGCTGAAATGGGAAGCCTCACAGAGCAACGTCGGCCGGGTCACCTACTCGGTCCTCGTCGGCGGCCGGATCGTCACCCGCGGTCTGCGCAAGCTGCGCTTCCGGCTGCGGCCGGCGATCCTCGGGACCGGGCGCCGGCAGGCGCGGGTTCTGGCGACGGACGGTGCCGGCCAGCAGCTGCTGAGCAAGAAGGTGAAGCTTCTGATCGACGGCGACGCACCGACGGTGAAGGTCAACACGAATGCCCGGGGAGTGGTGGTGGCGGTCGACGATCACGACTCCGGGGTCAAGAAAAAGAAGACCTGGGTCAGCTTCGGGGACAGCTCGAGCGCCGGCGACGCCGCCCGCTTCCGTCACGCCTATGAGCGCGCCGGCCGCTACGCGGTCGTCGTTCACGCCGAAGACCGGGTCGGCAACCGGGTCGTGCGGCGCTTCGAGGTCCGGGCCCGGTGACCGTGCCCGCTCGCTTCTCCTGCGCCGCGACGCTCCTCACCATTGCCGGCCTCGCCGTCGCGTCCAGTGCTGCGGCAGCCGAATTCGGGCCGATCAGCCTCGTCTCCCAGGGACCGGCCCAGCAGGCCGGCGAAGCCAGGGCGACGGCGCTCAGCGCCGACGGCGACTACCTCGCTTTCCGCGGTGTCATCGGCCCGCTCGCCGGCGTCTTCCGCGAGGACCTCGCCAGCGCCGCGATCGTCCCGGTCGCAACCGGGACCGCCGCCGAAGGCGGTCCCGGCGCCAGCGCCGCCGCTCCCTCGATCTCCGCCGACGGCCGCTACGTCAGCTTCACCACTTCGGCTCGTCTCGACCCCGACGACGATCTCCAGCCGAGCTCGTCCGACGTCTACGTCGCCGACATGAGCAGCACCCCGCCGAGCTACGAGCTGGCCTCCGCGCTCGACGGCTGCGATCCACTCACCCTTGTCGCCCATGCCGCCTGCGGGCTCACCTACGCCGGCGCCGGCGGGGCGCTGGCGAGCGGCCGGGTCGCGCTCAGTGCCAGCGGTCGCAAGGTCGTCTTCTACACCAGTGCCGTCTCGGACCTGACCGAAGGCCCGGGGGGGAGCACCCCGGGCGTCCCGACCCCGGCCTGGCAGATCGTGGTCCGCGATCTGGACGACGAGCGGACGACGCTGGTCAGCGCCGAACGCGACCCTGAATCCGGAGCGATGACCGAAAAGCCGGTCGCAGGCGGGGGCATGATCTCGAGCGGCTCGCTGGAAGCCCTGCGGGGCGCGGCACTCAGCGCCGACGGCTCAACCGTCGCCTGGCTCGGCACGCATCTGCCCGCGCAGGTGCCGATGTCGGCCGCCGAAGCGCAGACGATCACGCAACTGGACTCGACGCCGATGGTCTACGACGAGCCGCTCTGGCGGCGGCTGGCCGCGGGTGGTCAGGAGCCGACCCGGCGGGTCGTCGCCGGCGACGGCGCCGCCGACCCGTTCCCGCCGATGACCAAAAAGAACCAGGCGCTCAACCTCGCCGAGGGGTGGCTCGGCGTCAACGTCAACGGCGTCCCACGGTTGAGCGCGGGCGGCCGCACCGTCGTCCTGGTCGGCAACCCGACCGAAGCGACCAACCTCTTCTCCGTCGACATGGGCGCTGGACTGAGCAGGGCCCAGGCGGTTCGGCGGCTGACCCGCGAGGTGGTCGTCAACCCGACCGAACCGGCCAAAGGGGTCAACGAAGAAGCCTACGTCCCGCTCAACGGCCACATCTACGACCTCGCGATCTCCCCGGACGCGCGGCGGATCGTCTTTGCCAGCGCCCGCCAGCGCTACCCCTTCTCGCCGCCGAATCTGGTCGGGTCGCCGCCTTCCAGCCTGGGCCTGGTCGAGGTCTACGAGATCGACCTCGATGCCGAGACCCTGCAGCGGGTTACCCACGGCGTCGGCGGCGTCAGCCAACCCTCCCTGGCCAAAAGCGGCAAAGCCTCCAACGGCAACGGTGCCAGCTCCCCCAGCATCGGCGGCGACCGGATCGCCTTCGCCTCGACGGCCTCCAATCTGGTCGAAGGCGACGGCAACGAAGAAAGCGATGCCTTCCTCGTCGCAGCCGCGGACACGCCAGCCGCCGCCGGCGCGGTCGTTCTCTCGGCCGGGCCGCCGGCACCGAAGCGCAAGCAGCCCTGGCGCCTGACCCTGAGCGCCTTCTCGCTCCCGGATGGGTCGGTTCGCCTGGTCGCAGTGGTGCCGGCGGCGGGGCAGCTGCGGGCCGGGGTCGGTGCCGAGATCGACGGCGCCAAGCGGCCCCGCAAGCTGCCGCCGCGGCGGGCCTGGGCCTTGAAAGCCGGCTCGGTCCCGATCGAGCTGCACCTGCCGCACCGCTACCAGCACCTCGCGCGCGGCAGGGAAGGGCTCTTCGCCACGGTCGGGGTCAGCTTCCGCCGCAAGGGTCGGAAAACCCTGCACGGCAAGCTCCAGATTCGCTTCCACGTCCATCCGGCGAAGGCGAAACGCGGATGAGGCGCGCGACGCTGGGACTGGCGCTGCTCGCGGTTTTCTGCCTCGGCTTCGGGCCGGCGGCGGCCGCGGCGGAATGGCGCTCGCAGCAGCCCGCCGGCGCCGGTGGCTTCCCGACCCTGCTGGGCGAAGTCGGCGACGTCGAGTGCTGGCAGGCAGACCGCTGCATGCTGATCACGGGTGGCAATGCCGGGGTTGCCGCCGGGCTGTTCGCCTACGACGGGCGCGGCTGGTACCGCTACTCGACCGTTTGCGGCGGCGCCTCAGGCAGGATCGCCTGGGCCGGGCCGGATGACTTCTGGACGGTCTCCGATCAGCAGAAAGGCCAGGAAACCACCGAAACGGCAAGGCCGAGCATCTCGCTCTGCCACTTCCAGGGCGGACGGGTCGTCGCCTCCTACGCGAAGCCGGTCGGCCGGGCCGATTCCTACCTGCCGATGAACGCGGCGGTGTGCGCCGGGACGGCCAACTGCTGGTTCGCCGGCGAACAGCTGCCGGCGACGGTCAACCAGGGGGCCTTCCACCTGCACTGGGATGGCAACCGGCTGACCGCCATGCCCTCGCTGACGACGCCACAGCCGCAGGTTCTCGACCCCGGCCGCACGGTCGGCGGCCTCGCCTTCCACGAAGGCGATCTCTACGAGAGCGTCCGGGTTCGCAACACCGACGCCGAAGTCCCCGGCGAAGAAGCCGAAGCCTCGCTTCTGCACCGGATCGACCCCGATTCCGCCAACCCCTTCGTGCTGCTGTTCCCATCGGCGCCGATCGAATACGGCGCCGAAGGTGAAGAACCGCAGCCGGTCAACCTTGCCGCCCTCGCCTCGGCGCACCTGACCGGCGTCGCCGGCGAGCCACTGTGGGCCGTCGCCGGTGCCGCCGGCTCGGCCTTCGCCCCGGTCACGGTCCTCCGGGTCGGCGCCAACGATGCGGTCAGCCAGCTGTCCCTGGTCGACCCCGGCGAAGTTCTGCGGCCGCGGGACCTGGTCAGCGGCGCTGCGGCCGAAGTGGGGGAAACGGCCTGGGTCGCGTTCCACCATGAAGGCGAAGAATTCGGGCTCGCCCCTTCGGCGCAGGTGGCCCGCGTCGCCGCCGACGGCAGCGTCGCGCCGGCGGCGGTCCTGCCCGCACCCGGCGAAGAAGCCGGCGGCGAAGTGATCGGCCCCAAGGGCGTGGCGGGTCCGATCGAGTGCGTGGCAGTGGAACAGTGCTGGATGGCGACCGACCGGGGCTGGCTCTTCCACCTCGGGCCGGACCCGGCGCCGAACGCCAGCCCGGCGCTGCGCCCGGCCCCGGTCACGGTTCGCCCGGCCGATGAAAGCCTGCCGTCGGCGCCGCCGATCGGCGCTCCCGAAGACGACTCGGGGGCGGAGGAGGAAAAGCCTTCCGAACAGGAAGAAATCCCGGCCGAACTCGAAGAAATCGTCCGCGCCGAAAAACCGATCGTCTCGAAGATCAAACAGCGGCTGCTCGACGGCAGCTTGCTCGAGCTCAGCTTCACGCTGCGCAAGAAAGCGCACGTCCGTCTCGTCGCCCGGCGCAAGGGCAAGGTCGTCGCCAAGACCAAGCTCTACACGATGGCGAAGGGGCGGCGCAGCGTCAGGTTGCGGTTGAGCCCGAAGCGGTGGCCGACGAAGCTCGACCTCCAAGTCCACGCGATCAAGCGGCGGCAGGCGAAGTGAACCGGCACCCGAGCTCCGCCGCGGCCCTCGTCGGGTTCGCGGTCCTGGTGGTGACGCTGACCGTCGTCCTGGCCTTTCGCGGCCCCGCCGGGGCCGATGCCGCCGGCAGCGGCGAACTCGTCGCCCAGCCGTCGCAGGGCTCGCCCGCCCGGGCTTTCCTCGGCGCCGCGCCGTTGGAGGCGCCGGGCGAGGTCTGGGCGACCTCATCGAGCCGCTCGAGCCTGGCGAAGTACACGACGGCCGGGGGCTGGGACCTGACGCCGGAGCCGGTCGCTGCCGGCGGTGGCCCGGCCGATCTCGATTTCGAAGAATTCGGCGCCGGCCAGGGACGGACGACGGAACGGGGCGGGATCGCGGTCGCCGCCAGCGGCGAAGAAGGCGAAGTCCTCGTCGTCCGCGACCCCGGCGGCCCGCTGCGTGAAGCGCCGTGGCCGGAAGCGCTGCTGAGTCCCGGTGAAGAACTGTTCGGATTCGGGGCGGACCGGCTGTTGGCAGTGGTCGAAGGGCCGGGGGGGAAGACCAGCGGCCTCGTCGTCCCGCCCGGCCCGCCGCGCGTTCTCGCCTACGACGGAGCAGCCTGGACGGCGGAGGAAATCTGCCTCGCCGGTCCCGGCTGCACGGCGCCGGAATCGAGCTTCCGAGTGGTCGCGATCGAAGGCTCGGGAGGCGATGCCTGGCTGCTCGGTCGCGGCGGCGCGGCGGGCGAGGGGATCGAGCTGTTCCGCCGCGAAGGCACGGTGACCCCCGTCTGGCGCCAGCAGACGCTCGGGCCCGGCGGTTCGCTCGGGGACCGTTACGGCGAAGAAGCGCCGCTCGGGGTCGGGGTTCTCCCCCGCGGGCAGGGGCAGCCGTTGACGGTGACCCCGGCCGGCGTCTGGTTCGACGCGGTCCTCACCGCGGCGGGCGGCGCCAAGCAAGAGGCGACCGCCTACTACGACATCGCCGCAGGCGAAGTGACGGCCTCCTGGTGCGACCTCACCAGCCCCGCCGGGCTCTGTACCTTCGCGCTCGGCTCGGAACTGCCGTCGGGCGAAGGCCGCAGCTTCGCCTGGCCGGCGAACGGCGCCTCGGGCCCGCACGGGACGAGAGTGATCACCGGTATCGGCCCGGGCGCGATCCTCAGCCTCCAGGGCACTGCCTTCATCCGCAACCCGATCGCCAGCGGCAACGCGGGGTCAGAATTCGGGGCAGCGCTGAGCGCCCCCGAGGAAGGCTGGCTCGGGGCCCGGCCGCCGCTGCAGCTGACCCGCAACCCAGAAGCGGCGCGGCTGCAGGCCTGGCCGGTCCCGTTCCGGCGGCCGCTGACCGCGATTGCGCCGCAGCCCGGCGCGCCGGTTGGCGCGCTCGGCTCCGAAGCGCTGGCGGTCGGCGACGAAGGGCAGGTCGCCCGCTACATCCCCGGCCAGGGCTGGGAACCCGAATTCCTCCTTCGCGGCAACGGCAAACGGGCGACGCCGCGACTGCGGGCGGTCGCCTGGCCCGAACCGGGGCGCGCCTACGCGGTCGGCGACGGCGCCTCGATGTGGGTCTGGCAGAAGGCGACCGGGCTCTGGCAGTCCGACCCGGCGGCGCCGCCCAACCTCGCCCGCGCCAACTTCACCGCGATCGCCTTCGATCCCGGCAAACCCAGCCGCGGCTACGCCGTTGGCAAGCAGGGCGTGCTGCTCGGCTACGGCCGCCAGTGGAAGCAGGAAGCGCTGCCGGCCGGCGTGCCGGTCGAAGCGAACTTCACCTCGATCGCCTTCGCCGGTGACCAGGCAATTGCCACCTGGGTCTACCCGAAAACCAACCAGGCCTACGTTGGCGGCGTCGTCGTCAACGACGGCAGTGGCTGGCGCGTCGACGATGGCGCCGTCGCCGCCCTCGGCGGCTCGCCGCCTGAGCGTGTCGCCGGGCTGGCGGACGGCGGCGCGGTGATCGCGACGCTGGCGGCGGGGGAAGAAACGCTGGTACCGGGCAAGGTGATCGAGCGCCAGGGCCCCGGTGCCGTCTGGGAAGTCGCTCCCGGCGCCTGGACCAGCTACCCGACGGCGTTGGCGGCGGTCCGCGAAGGCGGCCAGGTGCGGGCGATCGCGGCGATCGCCCAGGACCAGGGGGAAAGCGACTTCGGCACCGACCTCGAACAGATCGAAAACCAGCCGCCGCCGGGGCAGGCGCCGCTCCTGACCGAACCGTACCTGCTGCCCGGGGCCGGAGCCGTGATCCGTCAGACCGCGACCGGGTGGCGCGACGAGCAGCGCGAAGCGCTGCCGGAACCGCGCCACATCGAAGGCCAGAACGACTACGACCTACCGCGCCGGCCCGACCCCGTGCTGGCGCTCCTGGTCTCGCCCGACGGCAGCCAGGGTTGGGCGGTCGGCGGCGAAACCGGGACCTTCGTCAAATACCGCGGCAAGAGCGTCCAGACCGCGGGGGTGATGCGCTACGGGCCGGCAGCGGCGCCGCCCTCCAACGCGGCCCCGGCCCCGATCGCGGCGGAAGCGGGCATGGCGACCTTCGCGCTCGGCGGCAACGCCCAGTGCGCCGCCGCCTGCGCCGACCTCGCCGGGGCCGGGATCGGCCCCGACCGCTGGCTCAGCGCCGCGGTCGGACGGGCAGCCGGGATCTCCGGCACGCGGGCCTTCCTCTACACCGGCTCGAGCGTCGCCGCCGGCCTGGGGGCGACGCTCAGCCCTGGCACCTTCGCCCGCGAGGAGGCCGCCTACGCGCAGCGGCTGCGCGCCGGCGCAGGCTCGCTACCGGTCTTTGCCGCGCCCGCCGCCTCCGACCTCGACTCGGGATCGTCGCTGGAAGCGTTCCGCTCGGCCTTTTCCGGGTTCGGGGCGCCGCTCGGCAGCGCCCCGGCGGGGGCCGGGATCGTGCCGGTCGCGCTGACCTCTCCAGGGCATGCCTACTACTCGTTCGACTCGACCGGCAGCGGCGGCAACGTCCGCGTCATCGTCCTCGACTACGCGGCGCCCGAATTGGGCGCCGGCCAGACCTGCTGGCTTTCCGAACAGCTGGCCAACGCCGGTGCCGCGGGAACCCCGGCGATCGTCGTCGGTGCCCGTGACCTCGCCGGCCTCGCCGCCAACGCGGCCGCCGATCGCACCCAGGTCGTGCCGATCCTCGCCGGCGCCAGCTCGCCGCCGGGCTGCGGCTCACCCGGCTTCGCCGCGTCGGCCTACTTCTTCGACTTCCCCGAACAGACCCGCGCCTACCGGCTCGTTGCCGGTGCCCGCTCGCTGCCCGCCTACGGCACCGGCACGCTTGGCTACGTGACGCCGCCGGCCACGACCGAAACGGACTTCGTCGGCTCCTCCGGCTTCCTCCTCGTCTCGGTCGGCCGGCCGGCGGGGGCGGGGAACGTCGCCGCAGTCGGCGTCCGCCTGATTCCCTCGATCGGCAGCCTCGCGCTCAACCCGACCGACGGCACCCTGCTGCGCCGCAGCCAGCCAGCCCTGTTCGAAGCGCTCGCCCGCCGTCCGCTCGCCGGGACCAAGTGCGAAGGCGGCACCGCCCCGGATCCGTGCGAATTCGCCAGCCCCGAACCGTACGTCCAGATTCCGTCCCAGTGCCAGGGCTCGAAGTGCGCGACGACGGTCCTGCCCGAATACACCTTCACCTCCTCGGAGCCCGACATCGCCGACTTCGTCGCCCGCGACCCGGCCTCGACCAATCCCCGCAACGTGCTGCTGGTGAAAAAGAAGCCGCTGCTGGACCCGCACTCGGGGCTGCTCTGCGCCTTCAACGCCGGCACCACGGTCGTCACCGTTGCGACCGGCGGCCTCTCCTACTCGCAGAAGGTGACGGTCCAGGCCGGCAGCGTGCAGCAGCCCTGCGGGACGACGCCGCTGCGCAACCGGGCCGGGCCGGAACCGGCGGTGGCGCCACCGCCGGCGCCAGCACCGGCGCCTGGCCCCGCCTCGCCGGCGCCGACCCCGGCCTTCCCGCCGCCACCGCCGCCGGCGGTGCCGACCGCGACCCCGGCGCCGCCGCCGGTGGCGCATCCCGCCGTGCCGGCACCGGCTCCGGCCTCGCCCCTGTTCCAGGTTCCGCCGCAGCCGGCGCTGCCGGTAATCGCGATCGTGCCGCCGCCGCCGTTGCCGGCGGTGCAGCCGACGCCGCCGAGCGGCACCTCGCAGGTGCAGGCGACCGAGAAGGAAGAAGAGGAGGAGGAGGCCTACGACACGGTCGCCTCGATGGCGCGGCTGCCGGCACCGGGCCCCGCCCGGGTGCCGGTTGTCGCCGGCGATGACCTCGGCGGCGGCGGTAGCGGCGGCGTTCCCGCCCTCTTGCCGGCACTGATCCTGATCGCTGCTCTCGCGGCCGCCGCCGGTGTCGGCGGCCGGCGCCGCGGCGCCCGCCCCGCCTTTCAGTCAACCCAACCCAGGAGGTATCGATGAATCCCGCGACCCCGTCCGGGCCGCTCGGCCGCGGTCGTGACCCGCTCGCGCTGGCCGCCCTCGTCGTCGCCCTCGTAGCTCTCGTTTCCTCCCTCGCCGGCCCAGCGCCGGCGGAGCAGGCACCGCGGGCCAAGGCCGGCGGCAGCGTCAAGGCGCTGGAAAAGAAGCTCGCCAAGCTCCGCGTCCAGTGCCCGGTGAAACCGGCGATCAACTTCGGCAGCTGGTGCCTGGAAGCCGGGCCGCACCCGATCCCGGCCGCCGACGTCGGCACCAACGATTACTTCTACGCGACCCAGACCTGCGCCCGCGAAGGCGGCTGGCTGCCGACCGCCGCGCAGCTGATCGGCGCGGCGCCGAAGGCGGCGCTGCAGAGCACGATCGACGACGACCCGGCCAGCTCCGGGGCCGAAGAATTCCCCGACAAGACCCGCGGGATCAAGGACAAACGCGAGATGACCAGCGACCTCTTCACGGTCACCGCCGGCTCCGAAGCCGCCGGCTCGGAGGGGGTGACGCCGGGCTCGAAAGGCAACGCCGCCCAGGGCGAACCGGACCCGGTGCCGGTGCCGGCGAACCCGGTCCCGGAAACCCTCAACTACGTCACCGTCTACGACAACCACAACCAGGGCGGCTTCGCCGGCGGTGAGCCGGTCGGCAAGGCGGAGACCTTCCGCTGCGCCTACGCAACCGGGTCGCAGCGCAAGCCGAAGGTGATCAAAGGCAGCTGATGGCCGAGGCCGTGGCCACCCAGGCGCCCGAGCGGGTGCTGTTGATCTCGCCGGTCCGCAACGAGGCGGCGCACATCGACGATGTCGTCGCCGGCGTCGCCGCCCAGACGCGGCCGCCCGACCTCTGGGTCGTCGTCGACGACGGCTCCAGCGACGAGACCCGGGAGCGGTTCGAGTTCCACGCCGAGAACCTGCCCTACCTACGCGTCGTCTCGACGCCGCCCGGGCACACCCGCGACCGCGGCGACCGGCTGGCGGCGGCGGCGCCGGACCGGGCCTGGAACCACGGCCTGCGCGAGGCTGGCGCGGGGGAGGGGTTCACCCACCTCGGCAAGCTCGACGGCGACATCGTCCTCCCGCCCGAGTTCCTGGCCGGGATGCTCGACCGCTTCCGCACCGACCCGCAGCTGGGGATGGCCGGCGGCGCGATCGTCGAGCCCGACGGCGAGGGCTGGCGGCCGCTGCGGACGCCGGCCGACCACGTCACGGCGCCGGCCCGGCTCTACAGCAGCGAGTGCTTCGAGGCGATCGGCGGCATGCCGGAACGGCTCGGCGCCGACGTCATCACCACCACCTACGCGAAGCTCCGCGGCTTCAGCACCGCCACCTTCGCCGACCTCGAGGTTCGCCACCTGCGTCACATCGGAACCGCTGACGGGGCCCTGCGCGGTCGCGCCCGCCACGGCGCCTACCAGTACATCGTCCACTACTCCGCCGCCTGGGTGCTGCTGCGCTCGCTGCTGGTCGGGCTGCGGTTCCGCCCCTACGGCCTCTCCGGCGCCTGGTTCCTCGGCGGCTACCTGGGCGCGGCCCTGGGCAGCGCCGTCCGGGTCGAGGATCCCGAGTTCCGCGCCTTCGTCCGCGCCGAACAGCGCCGCCGCGTCGCCCGTGCCCTCACCCGCATCTCCCCACCCCGCGTGGTTGAGCTTCGTACCGGTATGCGAGACGAAGCTCAACCACGGTCGG
>DATKIA010000053.1:0-42742 GCA_035509895.1 Solirubrobacterales bacterium | reverse complement strand
GCCGATCGCCTCGGGGCTCACCGCCGGCGCCAGCGGATTCTCGGCCAGGCCCGGGGCGAGCATCGCCGTCAGGGAATCGATCACCCGGTCGCGCCGCCCCCGGGCTCGCGCGCCGGCGCCGAAGACCCCTGCCGTCGCCAGCCGCGCCATCGCCGGCTCGGCGACGAAATATGCGCAGATCGCCTCGTACATGGCGCGCACTCCCTCCTGCCAGCTCCCGGCCCGTCGCGCCGCGGGCACCGCGAGCGCCGTGATCTGCGCGCCGCTCATCTCCAGCGCTCCGACGACGGCGTCGCGCTTGTCTTCGAACTCGGCGTAGAAGGTGCTGAGCGAGATCGCTGCCTGCGCCGCGATGTCGTCGGTGTTGGTGCCGTCGTAGCCTTTCTCGGCGACGACTGCCGCCACCGCCCGGGCGATCCGTTCGCCGGGCGTATAGCCCTCGAAGCGCGGCCCGGAGGCCGCTCGCTGGCGTCGCGGGGATTCCAGGGGCCGGGGAGGAGGGACGACACTCTCCAACCAGCGCCACAGCTCGGGTGCGAGGCCCGCCAGCTCCGCCGCTTCGCCGCGACTGGCACGGGTGTGGATCAGCTTGCCGATGCCTCCGGCCAGGGCGCGAACGAGGTCCGGGCTCTGCTGGGCGCTTCCCAGCAGGCCGCCGATCGCCTCGACGAGGGCCTCGAAGGTCTGGTCCACGGCTTCCGTCGCCGGTGCTCCCGCCGCCGGCAGCTCGACGAAGCACACGCGCGTGGCGGCGGGCTCTGAGCTCAGCAGCTCGAAGAACCCTTCAAAGCGCCTCTGATGGTGGCGCCCGTCGCCGTTGGCCAAGGCGGGGTCGAGACCTTCGATCGCCGGCCCGAGGAACTGCGCGACCGCCGCGGTCATGCACTCCGCCTTGCTCGCGAAGTGCTTATAGAAGGCGCTGCGCGAGACGCCGCTGAGGGCAAGCAGGTCGGCCACCGTCATCGCCTCGTATCCCGTCTCCGAGGCGACGGCAATGACCGCCCCGAAGAGCCGTTCGCGCTGGTTGCGCGCTACCTCCTCGGGCGGGGTTCCGGCACCGGGATAAAGCCTTCGCTCCTTGAGCTCGGAGCCGAGGCCCCACGGGGTGCCGACGGTCGCACCCACGTTCTCTAGTTCACTCAAACGGCACTCGCTCTCCTCGACCGAGCGCCTCCCTCCAGTGGGGCCAGTCTATCCCTCGGCCCGGGTTCAATGTCACGCCTCCCCTCCATTCGACCGCAGCACCCCCCACCCTCGATGCCAGCGTAAACCGTCGCGAACCTCCTGGCTATAGATCTTATCTTCAGAAAACTTTACTTGCCATCGAAGCGGGCATCTGCTTTCCTAGCTCGGGTGGCAGGCCGTGGGCCGGGGATTCGGAAGACTGCATGACGGCTCGAGCGGGCTCGGAGCCGCCGCGGCCGGCTGAGCTGGGCGCCGTGCAGCTTCACCGCACGGTCCGAGCTGCCTGTGCCAGTGGCGGGGAGTTCGCCGAGCGGGTGGATGCGGGATTGACCGCGGCCCTCTCCTTCCTGGCGGCGGATCAAGACCTCAGCCGGGAGCTCACGGTCCTCGGAGGGGATGCGCAGACGCTCGCGGCGCAGAGGCGCTGGGTGGCAGGCTTCGGGGAGCTCTTGCGCGCCGCCGCGGCCGACCTGCCCGGCGCGGGCACGGTCCCGCGCTTTCGGGATACCTTCCTGATCGACGGCATCCGCTTTCAGATCGCCCGCAGAGTGCTCGCCGGCGAGAGCGCGCGTCTGCCGGAGCTCCGCCCCGAACTGCTCGGCATCGTGCTCGTCTTCTACGGCGAGGCAGCACCAGAGCAGAAGACGTGCCCGGGGGCATCTGCTCTCGCGGGCATCGAGTGGGAGGCCCGAGCCGGATGAGGGCGCAGGAGGAGCCCGCCGCTCGGCCGATGCTGAGCGCCGACGTCGTGGGCAACTTTCGACGCCTTCGGATCACCAGCGCCCTCGCCGAGCTCTGCGTCGAGCAGGGCTACCGGGCGACGACAATTACCCATATCGCAAAACGAGCCGGGTGCGCTCGCGGCACCATCTACGAGCTCTTTGACAACAAGGACGAGATCTTCGTCACCTTGCTGGAGCGTGTCGCCGCCGAACTCTTCGTCCTTGTCGATGAGTCCTGTGCGTCCGCAGAAGGTGGGCCGAGCAAGCGCACCGAAACCGGGCTCCGGGCCCTCCTGTCGTGGGTGGGCACCGACCCCTGCGCTGCCTGGGCCCTCATCGTCGAGGCGCCCTCGGGCTCCGCAGAGGCCTTCGGCCTGCATTTCGACCTGCTCGCCGGCTTCGCCGAGCGGCTCGATCGCAACCGCCCTGGTGAGGCGGTGCTCCCAGGCCCCGTCGCCGAGCTGATCGTCGGCGGCATAGCGTCGATCCTGCGGGGGCTGCTGATCGCCGGGGACGCCGAACGTGCACCGGAGCTATTGCCGGAGCTGCTCACCTACCTGCGCCAGCCCTTCCTGGCGGAAGCGTGAGACCCGATAGTGCACACATCCTCAAGACTTCCCGGGTTCACCCACCCCGGGAACGCTGCCACGCCTCTCCCTGGTGGCGCTGGCAGTGATGCCGACCGGTATCCCGGAAGGCAGGAAAAAGTCGTGGCCGGCAGCTCGGGGCGTCCTTCCTCCGGCTTCCGCCTCGGCTCACCAGCCGGGCGCCGTTCCCAGGTCCTCCGCGGCCGGGCGCTCGGCTGGTCCCTCTTTGGCAGCCCCCCGCTCCCTGGTTCTTACTCGCTGATCAACCGCATGAACATGGAGTCGATGAAAATGTCCTCCTGATCGGGAGTGAGGGTCCCTTTCATCTTTGCCTCGTACTCGCGCTGTGAACGCCATTCGGCATTGGCTTGCTCTTCGTCCTCCTTTTCGTCCGCCGTTCCCCAGCGCTCTTCCCTATCTTCAGATTCCTTCACCACCGTCCGGTGAGCTTCGACCAGGTCGGGATGGAGCGCCGCGCCCCAGAAATCCGCTGCCTGGATCAGGTCGTCCAAATCGGCGATCAAGAGGTTTCGCGAATCGACCCGAAATTCGAGGACTGCGTCGATGAAGCCTTCGAGCCCGGCTTTGCTCTGGCGCTTCTCCTGCTTGGAGAACAGGTCGGGACGGATTCGACACAAATAGGAGAGGTATTCCCACCGAGTCAGGCCGTCGTCGAGCTCGACCACCTTTTCCTTGGCGATCGGCCCGGCCTGCTCGCCGTCGAGAATCTCGTACTCGAGCAGCTTCAGCAGGAGGGGCAATTCGCGAGGATGGGGATCCTGCAGCTCCACGAATTCCTCCAGCCACCTCTGGGCGAAGGGCGGCAACCAGGTCGCGACGGACTCCCTCCACGAACTCTCCTCGAGGAGGTCTGCGACGGTGTCGATCCGCGCGCCGAGGCGGGTTTGGGAGTCGAATAGAGCGCGCTCGCTGACAGGGCGCTCGATCAATCGCAGGAATGCATCGTGGAACTCCCGCCAAAGGCGCTCGGGCGGGCGCCGATCGTCTTCTCGCGTGCTGTCCCAAACCCACTTGGCTTGGTCGAAGAAGCAAGCGCAGCGCAGCGCAGCGGTCATGTCCGCCGGGCTCGTGTTGAGGTACATCTTGAGAAAGTCGATCAGCGAGGGGTTGATCAGCCTGAGCTGCTCTTCGTCGCTCGCGATCAACGAATCGTCCAACACAGACAGCGCGTGCGTGAACTGCCTTCCGGCCAGTGACAGGCCTCGCGCCTCGCAGGCAGCCTCGAAAGCGATCTCGGCGACCTCGACGTCGACCCTCGGCGGCAGACCCAGGAAGGAGATCAAGAGCGCCCTTTCGTGGTCTTTGAGGCCCCGCTCGAAGGTGTGGCTCCAGAGCCGGTCGGGCGCGTTGAGCACATTCAGGCAGTAGGTGGCGTAGTCGTTTTCCTCCTCCTCGGTCACGGTGTGCATCGAGAGGCCGGTCATCCACTCGATCAGCCTCGGGTTGTAGTTGGGGTGATCGACCACCTCCCGGTAGCGGCGCTCCGCCACCAGCGATTCTTTCGCCGCCGCGTCGAGGTTCGGTGAGAAGTAGACGTGGTTGTAGAAGATGCGCGCCTCCTCGCATCGCGTGTACTGCCCGACGGTGAGGAGATAGCGCTGGCTCGCGGCGGTTTCGAGGTCGAGCGTCTCCGAAACGCGATGCGCCTGGGCGAGGATGTACTCACGCGTGGTGAGGACGATTCGCCGCTTGGGGTCCTGCGCGATCCTGCGCAGGAAGCGGACCAGATCCTGGTCCTGCTCGCGCGATTCGAACAGCGCCGTGCGACCGAGGAAATCGTCGAAGTAGAAAATCTGCTGCTCGTCCAGTTCGAGGAGCTCCCAGACGTCGCGCAGGCCACCCGAGACGATCTCGAACGGCTGGTACCCAGCCTCGATGCCATCCAGCAGCAACAGCCTTGCGAGCGTCGTCTTGCCGATACCCGCGGGACCGGCGATCACACAGACCCGCTCCTCCTCGAGCATCTGGCGGGCTTTCGCGAAGGCCTCGGTCTGCACGTAGCGCGGGAGTTGGCGGCGGGTTTCTTCCATCAGGGCACGGCTGCGCTCGTACGACGCCGCCGACAGCGACTGCCGCAGCTGTCCGACCGAGCGCAACCAGAGCTTCACGTTGCGGCGCTCGACCTCGGGATGTTTCTTCAGGTGCCTGCGAAGATCGCCTTCGCCGTAAACGTCTTTCACCGACCCGACCCACGGATCGAGGATCCCGGCTATCTCTTTGCGTTGGTCATGGTTCAGCCGGCGCGAGGTCACGAAGCGATAGCTGGCGAACTCGGATTCCCGTTCGGCGAGCTGTTTCGCCTCTTTGCGCGCCGCGGATCTCAGCTGTGGGTAGGTGCTGTCCTTGAAGTGTTTGCATTGGACGACGTGCCGTTCGCCGTCGACGATCGCCTCGAGATCGATCCCCTTGTCCCTGCCGCCGGTCCCGGCGCGAAATTCCAGTCCGGTCACCTCGGTGAGGAGATCCGCCGTGAACTCCTCGAAGTCAATGGGGGAAAGCTCGTCGAAATAGGCCATAGGCGCGGTTCAGATCAGAATCCACAGCTTGCGGGGTCCTTCGGCAGCCTTCTGGCCGTTTCAGAAACCTGAATGTAGGGGACCAGGGCTGTTCTCAGGGCAACAGCCGGTAGGCGGTGGCGACCCCGGTGCCGGCACCAACTGGGCGTAGGAGCTTCGGTGAGGAAGCCGATCCTCGCGGCCGGGACCTGCTTTTGGAAGACGCCCTCGATGACGCGCCTGGCGAGCTGCGCTGGGGCCGAGGCGGTCATCGCGGCGGTGCCGGCGAAGCCGGCCGCGAGGCCGCGACCGATCGCACCGAGCGGGGTGACGTCGTCGCTCACGCCGGTTGGGCGCCGCCCTCGCCCCGGGCCTCGATCGCTTTCACGGCCCCGTCGAAGGCTTTCTTCAGCCGGCCCTTGCCGACGCTGCCGAGGATCACGCCGAGGAAGCGGCCTTTGAAGGTCTTCCCGTCCCGGACGACCACATAGTCGATGTGCGTCTTGCCGTCCGGCTCTTTGCTGAAGGAATAGGTGTGGCTCGACTTGTTGCTCCAGGTGTTGGAGTCGGTCGTCGTCAGCACGACCCGTTCCGGGTCAGACCAGTCGTAATGGAGGCGCTCCCAGATGCCGCTCGAGCCCTCGGTGACGTCGGCTTCGGTTGGGCCCTGGCTGTGAACCTCCAGTTCGTCGTCGGTGCTGTTTTCGAAGATCTCCGCGCGCCCGGGCCCGAAGTCGGTCAGCCCCGCGACGAACTGCTCGGGCGTCGCCGTGGTCGTGGTCGTGAAGTGGAGGGTTGCCATCTGTGCTCCTTCTTTCGTGGATGAGTTCGGTTACGGATTGGCCAATGCGCGGCCCATGTGGAGCTCCCAGTCCCGCGTCTGCAGGCCGCGCCTCATCGCGGCGCCGATGGCCGCTTGGACCTCCGGGGCTCGGGCGCTTTCGCCGAAGAGGTCGGAGTCGCGGCAAAGTCCTCGACCCCGCGCCGGAGAGGATCAGCACGTCGTCGAGGTACTCGATCCGCTGGATCCCGTAGAGCTCGGCTCCCGGCATCCAGATGAAGTGCGGCAGGTCCCACTGCGACGGTGCCGCCGAACCCGGAACCGACGATCAGCAGGTCGTAGTCGTAGCTCGCCACCGGAGACTCCCCTCACGCGTGCCTCAGAGCTGACCGGATCAACATCTCCGATCGAACCGAGAAAAGCAACCCGGGCCGTCAGCGCTGGACGGTCACACGCAAGAACGTCGCTGGGATCGAGGTGGCGTCCGCGCTCGTGTTCTGCTCGTTGAACAACTGCTCCAGCTCCGCTTCGAGGTCGGCCTCACGGCCATCCGCCGATGCCGCCGCGAAGGCGTTCATGGTCGGCCCGTAGTAGTTCTTGAACTCGGCCACCAGCTCCGCCGGGGAACCGGCGTAGTCGAAGGTGTAGGTGCTTCGCTCGAAGGAGATCTGACCCTTCGGTATCCCGGCAGCTTCGAAGCGCTCCGTTACCTCGCCCTCGACGCCCCAGGTCATCGGGCTGACGAAGCCCTCTGGGGGCGGCGGCGAGTAGGAGGCGCTGATCTTGAGGATCTGCGCGACCAAGGTCGGGTCGTTGGGGATCCAGTTGCCCATCACGATCCGGCCGCCGGGCTTGGCGACGCGGACCAGCTCCTTGGCCACATCGAACGGCTTGGGGGCGAACATCGCGCCGAAGATGCTGACCACGAGGTCGAAGCTCCCATCGCCCAGCTCGTTCAGGTCCGATGCGTCGCCCTCCTGGAATCTGCAATTCGTCAGGCCGAGCGCTTGGGCGCGGTTGTTGCCCGCCGCCACCAAGTTGGCGGAGATGTCGACCCCGAGCACGTCAGCGCCGAGTTGAGCCTCTGGCACAGCGGTGGTCCCATCGCCGCAACCCACGTCCAGCACCTTCATCCCCTCGCTGACGCCCAATTCGCCTATCAGCGCTTCACCGCTCTCCCGCATGGTCTCCGCGATGCGAGTGAAGTCGCCTTTTTCCCACAGTTCCTTGTTCGCGTTCATCGGTTTCCTCCGGGTTCGAGTGGGCGTTCGGAGCCTATCCCTGAAGGCGCTGCTGCGTCGATGCCCACCCCTTCGCGGTAGCGTCGGCATGTGCCGCCCGCAACCGACCCTCCGGTCCTGATCCTCACCGGCCCGCCGGGCGCCGGCAAGACGACGACGGCGGGGATCCTCGCCGCCCGCTCGGACTCCGCCGTCCACCTCGAAGCCGACCTCTTCTTCAGCTTCATCCGCTCCGGCTACGTCGAGCCCTGGCGGCCCGAGTCGCACGAGCAGAACGGGCTCGTGATGCGGATCGTCGGTGAGGCAGCTGCCGCCTACGCGGCGGCCGGCTACTTCACGATCGTCGACGGGATCGTGATCCCGCGCTGGTATCTCGGACCGCTGCGGGAGGTGTTCGCGGCTGCCGATCTCGCGGTCGCCTACGCCGTGCTGCGGCCGTCACTCTCGACCTGCATCTCGAGGATCGACGACCGCGAAGGCGGACCGCTCGCCGAGCCCGCCGTGATCGAGCAGCTCTGGGACGAGTTCGCCGCGCTCGGCGAGTTCGAGCGCAACGCGATCGAGGTCGACGACGAGCGGCCCGAGGAAGCGGCCGACGCGATCTCCCGTCTGCTCGGGGATGGGAAGCTGACGTTGTGAGCGAGAGCAACGGCGGCCATCGCGACGAGCATCTGCTGCGGGTTCCCTGCGACGTCGAGGGTGAGGACGACGTTCGCCTGCAGCGGATCCACGACGAGGTCGAGCGCGGCTTCGACGCCCTGCGGGACGTCGACGACGGGGTCTCGATCTTCGGCTCCGCCCGCGTGTCCGAGGACCACCGCTGGTACGACCTCACCCGCGAGACCGCCGCCTGTCTCGTCGACCACGGCTTCAGCGTCATCACCGGCGGCGGACCCGGCCTGATGGCGGCCGCCAACCGCGGCGCCGCGGAGGCCGGCGGCCGCTCGATCGGCCTCAACATCGAGCTGCCCCACGAGCAGCACCAGAACCCCTACGTCAACCGCAGCCTCACCTTCCACTACTTCTTCGCCCGCAAGCTGATGTTCGTCCGCTACGCCCGCGCCTTCGTGATCATGCCCGGCGGCTTCGGCACCCTCGACGAGATGTTCGAGAGCCTGACCCTGATCCAGACCCACCGGATCAAGCACTTCCCGACCATCCTCGTCGACACCGCCCACTGGCAACCCCTCCTCACCTGGATCGACGACACCCTCGAGGACGACGGCCTGATCGGCCCCGAGGACAAAGAGCTCCTCGTCACCGTCGACACCCCGAGCGAAGTCTGCGACCACGTCCTCCGCGCCAAAGCCCGCCAGCGGGAGATGGCCGTCTAGCCGCAGTCCGCCCTCGCAACATGACCCCACTAGGGCGTGGTCAATGTTGCAAGGGCGAAAGCGGGTGCCTAGTGGCGGAAGTGACGGTGCTTGGTGAAGACCATTGCCACGCCCTGCTCGTCGCAAGCGGCGATCACCTCGCCGTCGCGTTTGGAGCCGCCGGGCTGGATCACCGCCGTCGAACCGGCCTCGAGCGCCAGCTCGGGGCCGTCGGCGAAGGGGAAGAAGGCGTCGGAGGCGACGGCGGAGCCGGCAAGTAGCTCGTCGGCCTTCTCGCCGTAGGCGGCGCGGCACTTCTCGACCGCGAGCCGGACGGAGTCGACGCGGCTCATCTGGCCGGCGCCGATGCCGAGGGTTGCCCCGCCCTTGGCGATCACGATCGCGTTCGAGCGGACCCGGCGGCTGACGGTCCAGGCGAAGCACATGTCGCCCCACTCCGCCTCGCTTGGCTCTCGCTTCGTCACCACCTCCATGATCTCCCTCGGCTCCGGGTCGCCGTCGCGGTCCTGGATCAGGAGGCCGCCGAGGACGCGCTTGACGTCGCGTTCGCTCGGGTCGGGCTGGCGGCGCTCCTCCTCGCAGAGGATCCGGATCGCCTCCTTCTGCTGCAGCACCTCCAGCGCCCGGTCCTCGAAGCCGGGTGCGATCAAGACCTCGACGAAGTTCTTGTGCAGCTCCTGCGCCAGCTCGACCGCGATCGGCCGGTTGAGAGCGATGATCCCGCCGTAGGCGGAGACCGGGTCGCAGGCGAGCGCCTTCAGGTAGGCCTCAAGCGGGTCGGCGCCGATCGCCACCCCGCAGGGGTTGTTGTGCTTGACGATCACGCAGGCGGGTGACTCGAAGTCGCCGACCAGGCTGCGGGCGGAGTCGAGGTCGAGCACGTTGTTGAAGGAGAGCGCCCGCCCGTGCAGCTTCGAGACCCGCGAGAGGATGTGGCTGCGGACGCCTGCCTCCGAGTAGAGCGCCGCCCGCTGGTGCGGGTTCTCGCCGTAGGAGAGGTCGAGCACCTTCTCGTAGGCGACCGCCAGGTGTTCGGGGAAGTCCTCGTACTCGGTCGAGAACCAGCGGCTGATCGCGGCGTCATAGCGCGCGGTCTGGGCGAAGGCCTCGTTGGCGAGCCAGTGCCGGGTCGAGGCCGAGATCTCACCTCCGTTCTCTTCCAGCTCGGCGCAGACCGCGTCGTAGGACTCGGGCTTGACGACGACGCCGACGCCGGCGTGGTTCTTGGCCGCCGCCCGGATCATCGTCGGCCCGCCAATGTCGATGTTCTCGATCGCCACCTCCGGCGCCACCTCGTGGCCGGAGACGGTCTGCTCGAACGGATAGAGGTTGACGCAGACGACGTCGATCGGCTCGATCCCTTCGTCCGCCAGCGTCGCCATGTGCTCGGGGTCCTCGCGCCGCGCCAGCAGCGCCGCGTGAAGCCGCGGGTGCAGCGTCTTCACGCGGCCGTCGAGGATCTCCTTCTGGCCGGTGAACTCGGAGACGTCGGTGACCTCGATCCCGGCCTCGCGCAGGGCGCTGGCGGTGCCGCCGGTGCTGAGGATCTCGACCCCGAGCGCCGCCAGGCTCTTGGCGAAGTCGGCGACCCCGGTCTTGTCGGAGACCGAGATCAGGGCGCGGCGCACGCGGACCTGGCCGTTGCCGGTGGTTTCGCTGGGGGTGTCGGCCGCTGCCTCAGTCATCGATCGCGACCCTCTGCGGGTCGCTCGGGTCGATCCTAGCCTTGCCCGCCGCGATCATGCGGATCGCCTCCGGGTAGAGCTCGTGCTCGACGGCGTGGATCGAGACCTCGAGCGCCTGCCGGTCGCGCCCGACCGGCACCGGCACCGGCCGCTGCACGATCACCGGCCCGGTGTCGACCCCCTCGTCGACGAAGTGGACGCTGACGCCCGTCTCCTCGACTCCCGCCGCCAGCGCCTGGCCGATCGCGTCGAGGCCGGGGAAGCTCGGCAGCAGGGCGGGGTGGATGTTGACGATCCGGTTGCGGAAGCGGGTGACGAAGGCTTCGGTCAGGAGCTGCATGTAGCCGGCGAGGACGATCAGCTCCGGGTGGCGCGCCTCGACCCAGTCGGCCATCGCCGCGTCACGCCCGATCCGGTCCTCGTAGGCGTCCGCGGTAAACACGGCGGTGTCGATCCCGGCCGCGGCCGCCCGCTCCAGCGCCCGCGCCGCCGGCTTGTCGGAGCCGACGCCGACAACCTCGATCCCGTCGTGGCCGTGGACCGAGTCGAGGATGGCTTGCAGGTTGGTCCCGCTGCCCGACGCGAGAACAACAATTTTAAAGGTGGACATCAGCCTGATCGTGGCCAAGCAGCCCAAGGACGCAGGGAGCGAAATGTGCTCTGCACATGAGCGAGCGAGGACGCCGGGATGCGCAGTGCCACGGTCAGGCTGCGATGTTCTCGAGGGCGAACTTGCCGTTAGCGTCGTCCGGGTCGCCGAGCGGGTAATGACCGCTGAAGCAGGCGTCGCAGTGTTCGTCGGGGCTGCCGCCGATCGCCTCGTAGACGCCGGCCATCGAGAGGTAGGCGAGTGAGTCGGCGTCGAGCTCGTCGGCGATCTCCTCGACGCTGCGGCCGTGGGCGATCATCTCCTCGCGGGTCGACATGTCGACGCCGTAGTGACAGGGGTTGCGGATCGGCGGCGCCGAGATCCGCAGGTGCACCTCGCTGGCGCCGGCGTCGCGCAGCATGCCGACGATCTGGCGGGTGGTGTTGCCGCGCACGATCGAGTCGTCGACGACGACGATCCGCTGGCCGGCGACGATCTCCGGCAGCGGGTTGAACTTCAGCCGCAGCCCGTGTTTGCGCAGCTCCTGACCGGGCTGGATGAAGGTCCGCGCCACGTAGCGGTTCTTGATCAGGCCGTCGTCGCGCGGCAGCCCCGAGGCGCGGGCGAAGCCGGCGGCGGCCGGGTTGCCGGAGTCCGGGACGGCGATCACGAGATCGGCCTCGACCGGCGCCTCGCGCCAGAGGATCTCGCCCATCCGCCCCCGCGACTGCTGCAGGACCTTGCCCTCGAGGCGGCTGTCGGGACGGGAGAAGTAGATGTGCTCGAAGACGCAGGTGGCGCGGCGCTCGGTCTTCACCACCTGGCGCGTCTCCAGCCCGCGCTCGGTCAGGGAGACGAGCTCGCCGGGATGGACCTCGCGCATCAGCTCGGCGCCGATGATGTCGAAGGCGCAGCTCTCGGAGGCGACGACGAAGCGGTCGTCGAGCCGGCCGAGGCTGAGCGGCCGGATCCCGTGCGGATCGCGGAAGGCGACGATCGCGCGCTTGGTCATCACCACCGTCGAGTAGGCGCCCTGCAGGCGCGGCATCACGTCGGCGACCGCGTCCTCGATCATCTTGCCGCCGTGGGAGGAGAGCAGGGCGGCGATGATCTCCGAGTCGGAGGTGCCGCGGAAGTCGATCCCGCGCTGCTTCAGCTCGCTCCAGAGCTCGACCGCGTTGGTCAGGTTGCCGTTGTGGGCAAGGGCGACCTCGCGGCCGTCGTCGCGCCAAACCGGTTGCGCGTTCTCCCAGGAGCCGCCGCCGGTGGTCGAGTAGCGGACGTGGCCGATCGCCATGTCGCCCTGCAGCGCCATCAGCTTCTCCTCGTCGAAGACCTGGGAGACGAGGCCGGAGTCGCGCAGGGTGGTGATGTGGCCGCCCTCGCCGGTGGCGATCCCGGCTGACTCCTGGCCGCGGTGCTGCAGCGCGTAGAGCCCGAAGTAGGCGAGTCTGGATACGTCATGTCCTGGCGCGTACACGCCGAACACGCCGCATTCATCGCGCGGCCCCTCGCGGTCATCGATGAGCCGCAGGTCGGTAGTCAAGACAGCGCTTTCCTCACTGGTCGGGAGAGACGGAAGCGCAGGCGGACTGCCTACCCGCGGAGGGTAGCGAACCGGTCCCTCAGACCGGTTCGCCAATCTTCAGGTCGAAGCGCTCGAGCAGCTCCGGGATGCTCTCCGGTTTCATCTCCAGCTCGTAGCGGGCGCCGAGCGCGGCGAGGTCCTCGGGGTCGGCGTTGAGGGCGCCGCCGAGGTCGACCAGCTCCTCGAAGAAGTGCTCGAAACCGGCCGGGGCGATGATCTCGAGGATCCGGCAGGGCTCCTCGCCGGCGTTCCAGAAGGTGTGCCACTGGTTGCGCGGCTTGAAGACCAGGTCGCCGGGTCCGGCCTCCAGCACCTCGTCGCCGAGCAGTGCCCCCATCCGCCCCTCGATCACGAAGCTGTACTCGTCCTCGCGGTTGTGACGGTGCAGCGGCGCCGCCAGGGCTCGCGGCGGCATCGGGTGTTCGACCAGCGAGAAGTCGCCGCCCGCCCCCTCGCCGTCGATCATGAAGCGGACGCCGATGCTGCCGAGGGATCCGCTCTTGCCATCGGTGGGTGAAACGACTCGTGCCATCGTGCTTCCTTTCGTTGGACAGTGATGTCGCGCGAAAAGCTAACGGCATCGTCCCGATCTGTCAAGATTGGTGCGACACCTATGTCCACCCAAAAGCGCCCATACAAGATGAAACGTCGCGCCGAGCTCGAGGAGCAGACCCGGCAGCGGATTACCGAAAGCGCCGTCGCCCTGCACGGGACGATCGGCCCGGCCCGCACCTCGGTCAGCGCCGTCGCCGAGCACGCCGGCGTCCGCCGCTCGACCGTCTACCGCCACTTTCCGGACGAGGAGGCGCTGTTCGGCGCCTGCTCCGCGCACTGGGCGATGGAAAACCCGCTGCCCGACATCGAGGCCTGGAGCCAGGTCGGCGACCCGGACGAGCGCCTGGCGACTGCGCTGACGCAGCTGTACGCCTTCTACCGCGGCAGCGAGGGGATGCTCACGAACCTCTTCCGCGACCGTACCGCGGTCGCCGTCGTCGACCAGCTGATGGGTGCCTACGACCAGTTCATCGCCGCCGCGGTCGAGATCCTGCTCGCCGGTCGCGGCCTGCGCGGCAAGGCGAAGGACCGGACCCGGGCTGCGATCGGCCATGCGCTCGAGTTCTCGACCTGGCGCTCGCTCGCCCGCGGCCAGGGCCTCGACGACATGGCAGCGGGCGAGTTGATGACGCGCCTGGTTGCCGCTACTTAGCCCGCCTCCGCGCTCGCCGCCGTCTTCTCGCCCAGCCGCTCGCCGCTCTCGGGGTCGAACAGGTGCAGTTTCGCGGTGTCGGCCCAGAGCTGGGCTTTTTCGCGACGGCGGACTTTGCTGGTCGGCTCGAGCCGGGCGACGATCTGCTCCTCGCCCTCGCGCATGCCGGCGGCTCCGGTCTCGTCGAGTCGCTCGCCGACGAGGTCCGCCAGCTGGTCGGACTGGATCCCTTCGGACTCGACGTGGAAGTAGGCGTAGAGGTCGGAGCCGAGTGACTCGACCAGGTCGATCTCGGCCTCGAAGGTGATCCCGCGCTCCTGCGTCAGGTCGCCGACGATCTCGGCGTCCTCGAAGTTCTCGGGCCGGATCCCGGCGATTACCTTCCCCTCCCGGCCGGCGCCCTGCGGCGCCTCGACCTCGCCGATCGGGATCCGCAGCTTGCCGCCGCTGATCTCGCCGGGCATGAAGTTCATCGCCGGCGAGCCGATGAAGCCGGCGACGAAGAGGTTGCGGGGCTGGTCGTAGAGCTCGGCCGGCGCGCCGACCTGTTGCAGGACCCCGGCCCGCATCACCGCGACCCGGTCGCCGAGGGTCATCGCCTCGGTCTGGTCGTGGGTGACGTAGACGGTCGTCGTTTCGAGGTCGGACTGCAGCCGCGCCACCTCGGTTCGCATCTGCACCCGCAGCTTCGCGTCGAGGTTGGAGAGCGGCTCGTCCATCAGGAAGGCTTTCGGCTCGCGCACGATCGCCCGTCCCATCGCGACCCGCTGGCGCTGGCCGCCGGAGAGGTTGGCGGGCCGGCGGTCGAGGTGCTGGGTGAGGTCGAGGGTGCGCGCTGCGTCCTCGACTTTGCGATTGATCTCCTCCTTGTCGACCCCGGCCAGGCTCAGTGCGAAGCCCATGTTCTCGCGCACCGTCATGTGCGGGTACAGCGCGTAGTTCTGGAAGACCATCGCGATGTCGCGATCCTTCGGTGAGCGATCGTTGACCTCCTCACCGCCGATCCGCAGCTCGCCGCTGGAGATGTCCTCGAGGCCGGCGATCATCCGCAGCGCCGTCGACTTGCCGCAGCCCGAGGGGCCGACGAGGATCATGAACTCGCCGTCGGCGATTTCGAGGTCCATCTGCTTGACGGCTTCGTAGCCGTCGTCGAAGACCTTGGTGACTTGATCGAGAACGATCTCTGCCATTTTGCGTTGCTCCTTTATCCCTTGACGGCGCCGGCGGTGAGGCCGGAGACGATCCGGCGCTGGAAGATGAGGACGAAGACGATGATCGGGATCGTCACCACCACCGCCGCGGCGGCGATCGACCCGGTCGGCGCGGTGAAGGTCGATTCGCCGGTGAAGAAGGCGAGGGCGGCGGGGACGGTGCGCGAGGCGTCGGACGAGGTGAGAGAGATCGCGAAGACGAAGTCGTTCCAGCAGAAGATGAAGACGAGGATCGCGGCGGTGAAGACCCCCGGTGCCGCCAGCGGCAGGATCACCTTGCGGAACGCCTGCCAGGGCGTCGCCCCGTCGACCTGGGCCGCCTGCTCGAGGTCCCAGGGGATCTCGCGGAAGAAGGCGACGAGGACGTAGATCGCCAGCGGCAGGGCGAAGGTCAGGTAGGGGATGATCAGGCCGAGGTAGGTGTCGTAGATGCCGAGCGCCCGCCACATGTCGAACAGCGGGCCGACGGTCGAGATCGGCGGGAACATCGCGATCGCCAGGGCGCCGGCGAGGATCAGCCGCTTGCCCGGGAATTCGAGCCGGGCGATCGCGTAGGCAGTGAACGAGGCGAGGGTGATCGCGACCACGGTCGTGATCAGCGCGATCGCGATCGAGTTGATCAGCGGCTTGAGGAAGGGGCTGTCGTCGATCCCGCCTTCGAACAGGCTCTTGTAGTTGTCGAAGGAGACGCTGGCGGGGATGAAGCGCTGGTCGGTGATCTCGTTCGGCGGCTTCAGCGAGATCGAGATCAGCCAGATCACCGGGATCAGGGCGAACGCCAGCACCACCACGATGCCGATGCTCCAGAGGACGTAGTCACGGCTGCCGCGTTTCATCTCACCCTCCCGGCCTTCCTTCGTCGAGCCGGGCGCCGAGGCCCTTGACGAAGAGGAAGGCGATCCCGACGACGATCAGGAAGGCCAGCACCGAGATCGCCGAGCCGACCCCCAGGTTGAGCCGGTTGATCAGCTGGTTGAAGCCGAGGATCGAGACCGATTCGGTGTTCTGGGCGCCGCGGGTCATGATGAAGATCGAGTCGAAGACGCGGAACGCCTCGAGGGTGCGGAACAGCACCGCGACCAGGATCGCCGGCTTCATCAGCGGCAGCGTGATCTTCCAGAAGCGCTGCCAGGCGCTGGCGCCGTCGACCTTCGCCGCCTCGTAGAGACCCTCGTCGATCGTCACCAGCCCGGCCAGCAGCAACAGCGCCATGAACGGCGTCGTTTTCCAGATCTCGGCGAGGATGATCACCACCAGCGAGCTGACGTGCCCGCCGAACCAATCCATTTCGCTGCCGATCAGGTTGTTGACGAAGCCGGAGTCCGAGGCGAAGGCGAACTGCCAGGCGAAAGCGGCGACCACGGTGATGATCCCGTAGGGGATCAGGACCACGGTGCGGACCGTGCCGCGGCCGAAGATCGCCCGGTGCATGACCAGCGCGATCACCATCCCCAGCACCAGCTCGACCGCGACCGAGATCACCATGATCAGGAACGTGTTGAAGAGGTCGGTCCACCACAGTTCGGAGCCGAGCACGGTGCCGTAGTTGTCGAGCCCGACGAAGCCGGTCTGTTCGGGGAAGCGGAGGTCGAGCTTCTGCACCGAGAGTACGAACGCGTAGCCGATCGGGTAGGCGGTGACGGCGAGCATCGCGATCACCGCCGGCGCGCAGAGCATCCAGGCGAGTTTGCGTTCTGAGCGCGTGCGGGAGCTGGCGTGGGTCGGGGTGTTGGCGGTGCTCGCCTCCATCAGAGCAGCCCTTCCCGCTTGACCCCGGCTTCGACGTTCGACTTCAGTTCGTCGTAGATCCCTTCGGTGTCTTCGGGGTCGATCTTTTCCGGCGGGTGCAGCGTCCGCTGCACCGCCGAGGAGACGTCCTGGTAGGCCGGCGTCGCCGGCCGCGGCCCCGCCGTCTCGATCATTTCTTTGACCAGGCCGGCGAAGCCGGGATACGCCGTCTTCACGACTTTGCCCTCGTAGAGGTCCGCCCGCGAGGGCGGCAGGCCGTCGAGTTCGACCGCGGTCAGCTGGCTTTTTTCGCCGGCCAGGCAGGCGGCCGCTTCGAAGGCCAGGTCCTGGTGGTCGGAGTAGGAGCTGACCGCGAGGTTGAAGCCGCCGAGCGGCGGTTTGGCCGGGTTCGAGTTGACCCGAGGGAACGGCGCCGCGCCCATGTTCTTGGCGATGTCCGGTGCTTCCGCGGAGGCGCTGGCGTAGGCGAAGGTGTAGTTGGTCATAAAGGCCGATTCGCCCGCCTCGAAGGCGAGTCGGGCCGTGTCCTCATTCGAGGTCGAGAGGTTCGGGGACTTGGCCGAGGAGTTCCCCAGCCGGCCCATCACCGCCAGCGCTTCTTCGGTCGGTTTCTGTTCGAGGTCGACGGTTTCCGGGCCGGAGAGGATTTCGGTGCCGGCGCTCTCGATCAGCGCATTGACCCAGACCATGAAGCCCTCGTAGCGTTCGGCCTGGACCTGGATCGTCCCCGCTTCCTTCAGCCCTTCCGCCTCTTTGATCATCTGGTCCCAGGTCGCCGGCGGTTTCGGGACCAGGTCTTTCCGGTACCAGAGGAGCTGCGTGTTGGTGTTGAACGGGGCCGCGTAGAGCTGGTGCTCGAAGGTCGCGGTTTCGACGACGCTGGGGAAGACTTCTTCCGTCGCTTCCCGTTTCAGCTTGCCCTGCCAGGGCTCGATCCAGCCGGCGTTGGCGAATTCGGCGGTGAGGATCACGTCGAGGCCGATCACGTCGATCGAGGGGTCCTTCGCTCCCAGCCGCCGGACCAGCTGTTCGCGCGCCTGCGTCGCGTCGTTGGGCAGCAGTTCGGGCTTGATCGTGTAGCGGCCGTTCGCTTCCTTCGTGCAGCGGGCCGCGGTTTCTTCGATCGTGCCGCCGGGCTGGATCGCGACGAAGAAGGTCAGCTG
The DNA here is from genome assembly GCA_035509895.1 of Solirubrobacterales bacterium. Classification (GTDB taxonomy): domain Bacteria; phylum Actinomycetota; class Thermoleophilia; order Solirubrobacterales; family 70-9; genus VAYN01. Next base: position 25,184 of record DATKIA010000053.1, on the reverse strand, counting down.
GGGCGGCCCGGAGCCGGAGCCGCCGCAGGCGGCAAGCCCGGCGGTCGCAAGCGCCGCTAGCACCAGGCAGGCCAGCGCCCTGGTCGCGACACGCTTGTTCACCTCGCGGCTCCCATAACTCACCCGCGCGGCAACCCTCCCTGGGCAATACGAAGGTGCCTTCTAGTGGTCCCCGCCTGCCGCGCTTCTAAACCGGTCGGCTGCTGCGGCGGACTACTTGGCCTCGGCCAGCAGCGAGTCGAGCGACTGGCCGAGGCCGGCGATCGCCGAGTCGAGCGGGGCGAGGTCGCCGGCGGCGCGGGTGCGGACGAGGGCGCCCTCGACGGTGGAGACGACCATCGCGGCGAAGGTCGCGGCGCGGTCGGCGGCAACTCCTTCGCGCTCGAGCGCGGCGGCGATCGCCCCTTCCCAGCTCTCGAAGGCGGCGGTCGCGGCGGCGGCGAGGGCGGGGTCCTCGGGCCGGGCCAGCGCTGCGGCCGCGACCGGGCAGCCGATCCGGCTCGGGTCGTTGGACGCCTGCTTGCGGAAGATTTCGCCGAAGCGGGCGAGCGTCTCCTTCAGCCCGCGCTCGACCAGCGAGCGTTCGATCCCGATCCGGATCCGCACCCCGTCGAGCTCCGCCGCCTCGGTCGCGAGCTGGGCCTTGCCGCCGGGGAAGTGGTGGTAGATCGAGCCGCGCGGGGCCTCGCCGCGCTCGGCGACGTCGCGCAGCTCCATCCCGGCGTAGCCGCGCTCGGCGAGCAGCCGGCCGGCGCCATAGAGCAGCCGGTCGCGCCCGTCGCGGGACTTGGTCGCTGGGACGTTCGCCGATTTGTGTGCGTCTTCTCCGGTCTTCTCGCCGGCTTTCGACTTGCCTATGACCATCGACATAGTCTAGTCTGCCGACCGATGTATGACGCTGGGCATAGAAAGAGCGCAATCGCGATCGCCTGCGCGGGCGCCTTCGTCGCCTTCCTCGACACGACGATCGTCAACATCGCCTTCCCGGACATCGCCGCCTCCTTCTCCGGCTCCGGGCGCGACGCCCTCTCCTGGGTCCTCGACGGCTACTTCGTCGTCATCGCCGCCCTGCTCGTCCCCGCCGGCGGCCTCGCCGACCGCTTCGGTCACCGCCGCATCTTCCTGCTCGGGATGGCGGGTTTCACCGCCGCCAGCCTGCTCTGCGCCGCCGCCCCGTCGCTGCCGCTGCTGATCGCCTTTCGGGTCGTGCAGGGGGTCGCCGCGGCGATGATCGCCCCGGCCTCGCTGGCGATCGTCCTCGACAGCTTCCCGCTCGAGCGCCGCTCGGCCGGGGTCGGGCTCTGGGGCGCGGCCGCCGCCGCGGCCGCCGCGATCGGGCCGACGCTCGGCGGCGCCCTCGTCGAGCTCTCCGACTGGCGCCTCGTTTTCCTCGTCAACCTGCCGCTCGGCGCCGCGGTCCTGCTCGCCGGCCGTAGCCGCCTGCCGCGGCCGCGGCGGCTCGACAGTCACCTGCCGGACCTGCCCGGCGCGGTGATGCTGGCGCTCAGCCTCGCCGCGGTGACGCTTGGGATCGTCGAGGGCAACGACTGGGGCTGGACCTCGGCCGCCACGCTCGGGTCCTTCGCGGTCGCGGCGGTGCTGATGGTCGCCGTCGTCCTCCGCAGCCGCAGCCACCCGCGGCCGATCGTCGAACCGGCGCTGTTCGCCCACCGCTCGTTCACGATCGGCAACCTCGGCACCCTGTTCTTCGCCGCCGCCTTCTTCTCGCTGATCCTCGGCAACGTCCTCTTCCTCACCGGGATCTGGGGCTACACGGTGCTGCAGGCCGGCGCTGCGACCCTGCCCGGCCCGGCCCTCTCGACCGTCTTCGCCGGGCCCGCCGGCCGGCTGGCCGACCGCTTCGGCCACCGCGCCGTCGTCGTCCCCGGCACGATCGTCTTCGCCGCCGGCGTGATGGTGCTGCGCTCGGCCGGCGCCGAGCCCGACTGGCTCGGCCTCTGGCTGCCGGGGGCCTGCCTGACCGGGATCGGCATCGGCCTCGCCTTCCCGACCCTCGGCTCGGCCGCGGTCCGCGACGTTCCCGACGACCGCTTCGCCACCGCCAGCGCCGTCAACGCCGCCTTCCGTCAGGTCGGTGCCGTCCTCGGCACCGCGATCCTGGTCGCGATCGTCGGCGAACCGGCGACCTTCGCCGACTCCCTCCAGATCTCCGACTCCGCCTACCTGTTCTCGGTCTTCGCCGCCCTCGCCGCGGGCGCGGTGACCCTGGCGCTGCGGCCGCTACGCCAGCCGCTCGCCGAGCGAGCGCCAGGCGCTCTCGGCGCCGCCGAGGCCGAGGACGAGGCTGCGGTCGCCGGCGGCGATCTCGATCGTCGTGCCGCCGACCGCGCCGATCACGACGGCGCCGAGGTCCTCCAAAGCTGAGCGCTCGCCGCTGAGCAGGAATCCGCCGGCGCCCTCGCCGAACAGGGCCTCTTCCGGCGAGCAGCCGCGTTCGCGCAGCGGCTGCAAATCGACGCGACAGCCGACCGAGCCGCCGATCGCCGACTCGGCCAGGGCGCAGGCCAGACCGCCGTCACTGACGTCGTGGGCGCTGGCGAGGGTGCCGGCGCGGACCGCGTCGCGGACCATGGCGCAGGCGTTCGTGACCTTCTCGACGTCTGGGGTCGGCAGCCCGACGTCGAGCTCCCCCCGTTGCTTCGTCAGCTCCGAGCCGGCGAGGGTGGGGGAGAAAGGACCGAACAGCGCGATCGCGTCGCCGGCGGCGACGAAGGTGGACCCTGCGACCTGGGCGGGATCGGGCAACTCGCCGACCATCGCCACCACCGGCGTCGGGTAGATCGGTCCGTCGGGACCCTCATTGTAGAGGGAGACGTTGCCGCCGACGACGGGGACGCCGAGCGCGGTGCAGGCGTCGGCGAGGCCGGTGACGGCGCGGTCGAGCTGCCAGGCGGGCGCCGGCTTCTCCGGGTTGCCGAAGTTGAGGCAGTTGGTCAGGCCGAGCGGCTCGGCGCCGACGCAGGCGAGGTTTTGGGCGCACTCGAGCACCGCCTCGACCGTCCCCGCGTAGGGGTCGCAGGCGACGCGCCGGCCGTTGCCGTCGATCGAGACGGCGATCGCGTTGCCGGACTCGGGCAGCTGCAGGACGGCGGCGTCGGCCGACTCCGGCCGCCGCACGGTGCGCGAGCCGACAACCGAGTCGTACTGCTCGAAGGCCCAGCGCTTGGAGGCGATGCTGGGGGCCGCGAGCAGGGCCAGCAGCTCGTCCTCAGCCGAGGCGCCCGGGGCCAGCGTCACCCGGTTGCCGTAGATCCACTCGCCGGGATCGGCCGGCTCGAGGTCGTACAGCGGACAACCGTCGACCAGAGCCTCGACCGGCATCTCGCCGACCACCGCACCGCCCTTCAGGATCCGGATCTGGCCACTGTCGGTCACGACCCCGATCTCGGCCGAACCGGTCTGCCACTTCTCGCAGATCGCCCGCACCTCGGCGACCCGCTCGGGCTCGACCACGCCAAGCATGCGCTCCTGCGACTCGGAGACCATGATCTCGAACGGCTCCATGTCGGGCTCGCGCAGCGGCACCAGGGCGACGTCGAGGTCGATCCCGACCCCGCCCGCCGAGGCCATCTCGCCGGCCGAGGAGGTGAGGCCGGCGGCGCCGAGGTCCTGCAACGAGACCAGCAGCCCTTTCTCCAGCAGCTCGAGGCAGCACTCCAGCACCTTCGACTCCTCGAAGGGGTCGCCGATCTGGACCGTCGGCCGCTTCGCGTCGTCGCCCTCGCCGAGCTCGGCCGAGGCGAGGACCGAGGCACCGCCGATCCCGTCGCGCCCGGTCGAGGCGCCCATCAGGACGACCGAGTTGCCGACCCCGGCGGCGGCGGCGCGGACCATGTCGGCGGTCTTGGCGAAGCCGATGCACATCGCGTTGACCAGGCAGTTGTGCTCGTAGGGCTCCTCGAAGTAGATCTCACCGCCGACCGTCGCCACCCCGATCGAGTTGCCGTAGTGGCCGATCCCGCGCACCGCCCCGTCGAGCAGGTGGCGCGAGCGGACCGAGTCGAGCTCGCCGAAGCGGAGGCTGTCGAGGATCGCGATCGGGCGGGCGCCGATCGCGAAGACGTCGCGGAGGATGCCGCCGACCCCGGTCGCCGCCCCCTCGAACGGTTCCACCGCGCTCGGGTGGTTGTGGGACTCGACCTTGAAGGCGACCGCGTAGCCGTTGCCGACGTCGACGGCGCCGGCGTTCTCGCCCGGCCCCATCACCACCCGCTCGCCCTCGGTCGGCAGCCGCCCCAGCAGCTTGCGCGAGTGCTTGTAGGCGCAGTGCTCGGACCAGAGCAGGCTGAACATCGCCAGCTCGACGTCGTTCGGCTCGCGCCCAAGCTGCTCGACGATCAGCTCGTACTCGTGATCGGTCAGCCCCAGCTCGCGGTATTTCGGCGTCGCCGTCGTCATCCCGCGAACTTCTCCAGCGAACGGAACACCTTGAGCCCGTCTGTCGACCCGGTCAGCGGGTCGACGGCGTGCTCGGGGTGGGGCATCAGGCCGACGACGTTGCCGGCTTCGTTACGGACGCCGGCGATGTCGCGGGCAGAACCGTTCGGGTTCTCGCCCGGCGCGTAGCGGTAGGCGACCTGCCCCTTGGCCTCCAATTCGTCGAGGACCTCGTCCGGCGCGTAGTACCGGCCTTCGCCGTGCTTGGCCGGGATCGACAGCCGCTCGATGTCTTTTCCACCCTCTGGTGTGGTCAATGCATCGAGCGCTTCGAGGTCGAGCTGGCGGCAGATGAAGCGCAGCTCCTCGTTGCGCAGCAGCGCTCCGGGCAGCAGGCCCGCCTCGCAGAGGACCTGGAAGCCGTTGCAGATCCCCAGCACCGGGCCGCCGCCGGCGGCGAAGTCGGCGACCGCCTCCATCGCCGCCGAGAAGCGGGCGATCGCCCCGGCCCGCAGGTAGTCGCCGTAGGAGAAGCCACCGGGGACGACGACCGCGTCGACGCCGCCGAGATCGCGGTCTTCGTGCCAGATCAGCCGCGCTTCGCCGCCCGCCAGGGTGCAGGCGTGCAGGGCGTCGCGCTCGTCACAGCTACCAGGAAATTGGAGAACACCCCAGATCATTGAACGGCACCTCCTCCGCTTCGCGTCCGGGGGTGCCTGACGTGTTCACGACCCGTAACGTTCAAAAGGTCTGGATCTCGTAGTCCTCGATCAGGGGATTGGCGAGCAGCTTCTCGCAGAGCTCGCCGAGCTGCGCCGGGTCCTCGGCCTCGAGCTCGACCATGCGGCCGACCCGCACCTGCTCGACTCCCTCGAACCCGAGCGCCGGCAGCGCCCGCTCGACCGCCTTGCCCTGGGGGTCGAGGATCCCCTCCTTCGGCCGGATCAGCACCCGAGCTTTCGCCATCAGAAGGTCGTTTCCGTGATCCGCTCGAAGGCCTCGACGTATTTGCCGCGGGTCTGCTCGACCACGTCGGGCGGCAGCTCCGGCGCCGGCGGGGTTTTGTCCCAGCCCTGCTCGCTGGCCCAGTCGCGGACGAACTGCTTGTCGAACGAGGGCGGCGTCTTGCCAGGTTCGTAGCGGTCGGCGGGCCAGAACCGCGAGGAGTCGGGGGTCAGGACCTCGTCGCCGAGGACTATCTCGGCGCCGGCATGGCTGCCGAACTCGAACTTGGTGTCGGCGAGGATGATCCCGCGCTCGGCCGCGTGCTCGGCGCCGCGCTGGTAGACCTCGATCGAGATCCGCCGCAGGTCCTCCATCAGCGCCCGGTCGCCGACGATCTCGGCGGCGCGGTCGAAGTCGACGTTCTCGTCGTGGTCGCCGATCTCGGCCTTGGTCGCCGGGGTGAAGATCGGCTCCGGCAGCTTGTCGGACTCGACCAGCCCGGCCGGCAGCTCGATCCCGCAGACCGCGCCACCCTCCCGGTATTCCTTCCAGCCCGAGCCCGAGAGGTAGCCGCGGACGACGCACTCGACCGGATACATCTCCAGCTTCCGCACCCGCATCGCCCGTTCGGCGACCTCCTCGGGCACGTCCTCGCTGAGGAAGTGGTTGGGGACGATGTCCTTCGTCAGCCCGAACCAGAAGACCGACATCCGGTTCAGGACCTTGCCCTTGTCGGTGACCGGCGTCGGCATCACCACGTCGTAGATCGAGATCCGGTCGGAGGCGACCATCAGCAGGTCGTCTTCCCACTCGTAGACCTCGCGCACCTTTCCGGACGAATGCAGTTTCAAATCGGTGAGAGTCGCCATTAAGCCGATGCTAACCATCGCGGGAGCGGACCCACGTCCCGCCTCCACTCTGCGATCCTTGCGTGGTGGCCCTCCCGCCGGAAGTGCACGGCAGCTCGCTCTCCCAGACCTTGCGTTGGGCGTTCCGGCCGCTTCCGTTCATGGACGAGTGCCGTCGCCGTTACGGCGACGCCTTCGGCCTCCGCTTCCTCGGCTTCGAGCGGCCGATGTACCTGCTCTCGGACCCAGCTGCCATCAAGGCTCTTTATCAGGAGCGCTCGCACGGGCTGCCGCCCGGCCGCAACATCATCCTCGAGCCGATCCTCGGCTCGAAATCGCTCCTGATCCAGGAAGGCGCCGAACACCTCTCGCGCCGCAAGCTGATGCTGCCGCCCTTCCACGGTGAGCGGATGCGCTCCTACGAAGGGGTCGTCGACGAGATCGTCGGCGCCGAGATCGACTCCTGGCCGCTGCGCCGCGAGTTCCCGATCCACACCCGGATGCAGGCGATCACTTTGGAGGTGATTCTGCGGGTCGTCTTCGGCGTCGCCGATGGACCGCGGCTGGAGCGCCTGCGCGGGATGCTCGCCAACGTCCTCCAGGAAACCGCCTCGCCGCGGGCGCAGATCATCGGCCTGGCGACGCGCCGCTTCGGCGGCAAGGGACCGTGGGCGAAATTCGAGGGGGCGCTGCGCGAAGTCGACGACCTGCTCTACGCCGAGATCGCCGAGCACCGCGAGCGCCCGGGGCTGGAGGAGCGCGAGGACGTGCTCTCGATGCTGATGGTCGCCGAGTTCGAGGACGGCGGCACGATGAGCGACACCGAGCTGCGCGACCAGCTGATGACGCTGCTGCTGGCCGGCCACGAGACGACGGCGACGGGGCTGGCCTGGACCTTCGACCTGCTGCTGCGCCATCCGCGGGCGCTGGCGCGGCTGCGCGAGGAGCTCGCGGCCGGCGAGGACGAGTACCTGCGGGCGACGATCTCCGAGTCGCTGCGCCTGCGGCCGGTGATACCGCTGGCGGGACGGCGGCTCAGCACCGAGCTGGTCGCCGACGGCCTGACGCTGCCGGCGGGCACCGACGTGACGCCGGCGATCTGGCTCACCCACACCCGCGCCGACGTCTATCCCGAGCCTTACGCCTTCAAGCCGGAGCGCTTCCTCGACGGCAACGGTCCCGACACCTACGGCTGGCTCCCCTTCGGCGGCGGCATCCGCCGCTGCATCGGCGCCAGCTTCGCCGAGTTCGAGATGCGGATCGTCCTCCGCGAGGTCCTGACCCGGTGCGACCTGCGCAAGGCCGACCCAGCGCCGGAGAAGACCGGCCGCCGCAACATCACCCTCTCGCCGAAGGACGGCACCCCGGTCATCGTCACCGCTCGCCGCCCCGCCCGCGAGCCCGCGCTCGCCGCCGCCTAACCGCGCTCCACTCTTCCGCGCTCTTCCGGTCGCGGAAATTTCACATTCGGCGCGTAACACGTCGCAACGTTCTGTCTACAGTCCTGCCATCATGGAGGCACTGATGCAGATGCAGGGGGACTGGAACGAGGACAAGCTCGACGCGCTGAGCGGGCGGATCGACGTGCTCGGCGAGCGCCTGGACGAACGCCTCGCGCACATGGATCAGCGTATGGACGAACGCCTCGCGCACATGGATCAGCGTATGGACGAACGCTTCGCCCGAATGGATGAACGCTTCGCTCAGGTGGACGAACGCTTCGACGACATGAGGCGGCGGTTCGATCAGGTCGACCGCCGTCTTGATCAGGTGGACCGCCGAATCGAGCAAGTCGATCTGCAGATCGAGCAGGTCGACAAGCACGTGCATGAAGTCAACGCCGGAGTGGTGGCTATCGACAGCCGGCTGGGCGAGCTAAATCCCCGGGTCGGCCGCTTGGAGAAGATCGCCGATCGCTACCAGTATGCGGTCTTCATCACCGGCGGCGCGGTGCTCGTCACGGTCGTCGGCGCGCTCCTCGCCGTCGTGGTCCGCTAGCCGCTCTTCGCCGGCGAGTTCGGGTGCTCCTTGGCCCAGCGCGCGATTGTGCCGGAGCCGGAGATCACCTCGCCGTCGTCGAGGACGAGGATCGGTACCTCGTCGGTGCCGCTGAGTTTCTTCACTTCGGCCCGGTCGGTCTTGCGGCTGCCCCAGGTCCAGGGCATCAAGCGGTAACCACCGACCGTCTTCAACTCGTACTCATACCCGGCCGCGTCGAGCGCCTTGCCGGCTTTCGCACACGGATGGGCGAAGCCGGGGCCCGTTTTCCTCTGTCCACAGGTGTAGAGGATCACGGGCCCCAGCCTATTCGACCTAGCGCTTCCTCGAGCTGCCGGTCTTCCTGAGGACGATCGTCTTCGTCGACGTCAGCTTCGTCCCGTCGATCGCGGTGAAGGTGATCTTCACCTTGATTTTGACTTCGCCGGTTTCGGTCAGCGTCTTCAGCGCCTTGCCGGTCGGCTTGATCGGCAGGGTGACTACGCCTGCTTCGTCGGCCGTTTCGGTTGCCTTGAACACGCCTTCACCGGTGATCGTGACCTTGCCGGGACCGGAGACCGTCACCGACAGCGACGCCGTGCCCTTGGCTTTGTGGAAGCCAACCTTGCCCGGCTTCGGCGCCACGATCGCAGCCCCTTGGTCCTTGGCTTCCCTCGCTTCCTTGGCAGCGGCTTCCGCCTGTTCTTTGGCTTCCCTCGCTTCCTTGGCAGCTGCCGCGACCTTTTCTTCAGCCGCCTTGGTCGCTGCGGCTGCTTTTTCTTCTGCGGCTTTGGTCGCTGCCGCTGCTTTTTCTTCCGCTACTTTGGCCGCAGCGGCCGCTTTGTCTTCGGCTTCTTTCGCCGCTTTGTCGGCGGCTTCGGCTTTTTCTTTCGCCACTTTGGCTTCTGCCGCAGCTGCTTTCGCTTTTTCTTCTGCGGCTTTGGTTTCGTTCGCCGCTTTTTCTTCAGCCGCTTTGGTTGCGAGGGCCGCTTTTTCTTCGGCTTCTTTCGCCGCTTTCGCCGCTTTCTCGATCGCTTCTTTCATCTCTTTTTCAGCGGCTTCGGCTTTTTCTTTGGCCTCCTGCGCTTCCTCGGCCGCCGTCTCTTCTTCTTCGGTGGCGACCGCTTTGACCACGTGGACCGTGATGCTGGCGGTCGTGGCTTTTTTGTCGGCGCTGTCGGTGATCGTCGCCACGAGGGTGACGGTCGAGCCGATGTCGTCGCTGCCCGGTTTCCAGTTGAAGCCGTACGGGGCTTCGGACCGGGCACCGATCGGGGCGCCGTCGGCCGTCAGGGTGACCGACTTGACGCCGTAGTCGTCTTCGGCGAGGACGACCGGTTCGAGCGCCACTCCGGCTTCGACGGATTCGCCGTCGCCGGGGTTGACGATCGAGCCGATCGGGGACGCATCGGACGGAGTGCCGACCGCCGGCGCGGCCGGGGCCGCCCCGAGGACCGGGCCGAACGTCACCGATGGGTTGGCGGCACCGTCATCGCCGGAGATACCCTCTTCGTCGGGCGGGCCGACGACGGTGGGACCGACGATCGGGGTGCCGTTGGTACCCCAGTAGTTGTCGGTGGCGAGGGCCGGTGCGGCTTCCCGCACGAGTTCGTTTTTGCTGTCGGCATTGAACAGCCCGTAGCCGTTGCCGATGATCGTCGAGCCGCTGATCGAGAGCGCGGATCCCGCTCCGGTCAGCAGCACCCCGACCGATTTGCGCGGTTCGGTGGTGTACCGGTTGTTGGTGATTTTGCTGCCGGTCACGGCGCCGGTGGCGCCGGCGTGGTACTGGATGCCGGTCTGCGGGATCACGGTGCTCGCACCGGAGCCTTCGACCAGCGTGTTCTTGACGAACCCGACCTCCTTCATCCCGGAGAATTCGGTGCCCGTCGTCGCGGCATCGGTGCCGCGGGCGTCGTCGAAGCGGATCCCGCCCGACTGGTACCCGAACACTTTGCTGTTGACGACGGTGATCTGCCGTTCGGGGGCGCCGGAGCCCGCCCCGACCATCGAGTTGGTGGCGACGATGCCCCAGCCGTGGGGTTTGGTCGCGAGTTCGCCGGCCGTCGTGACCCGTTTGAGCGGCCCGACGACGCTGTTGGCGATCCGCCCCGAGGTGTTGAAGAAGGCGACGCCCGCCTCGACGTAGTTGTTCGGCGATTCGATCGTCACCCCCGAGATGTCGACGTACTCCTCGTCGTATTCGGTCGAGCCGAGCGACTGCCTGGAAACGGTGATGACGTTGCCGCCGCCGTCACGCAGATACGGTTCCGTGCCTGCCAGGGAGACCCCGGAGGTGTACGCCGGTTTGATTTTCACCAGGCTCGAGCCGGCGCCGACGATCTTCAACGGTTTGTTGATCGTCAGGCCGTTTTTGGCTTCGGCCTGGACCGGGCTCAGTTCGCTCGAGACCGGGGTCGAGGCCTCCGGGTAGACGCCCGGGCAGACCACGATCGTGTCCCAGGGGCTGGCGTAGTTGACCGCTTCCTGGATGTGTTCGAACTGCGAGTTCGGGCACTGGACGCCGTCGTCGTCGACCGTCCAGACGCTGCCGCCGGGAGTCTTCGACCAGTCCGGCATCTCGAAATCAGCGTCGGCGCGTTTGTAGACGCCGGACGCCATTTCGGCTACCGGGTTGGGGCCGCTGCTCGGCGGTCCTTCACCCGGGCCGGCGTTCGGCGCGGTGCTGTCGAGCAGCAGCTGCGAGCCGCCGAGCGCCTGCTGGAAGCGCAGGTCGGCGAGCTGGATCGAGCCGCTCTGGGGCATCCCGAGTTCGCCGAAGCGAAGCTCGATCTCGCGCACCTTGGTCAGGTCGACCCCCTGTGCCGAGAGGTCGGCCAGCGGCACGCGGATGTCCCGCAGGATCACGTGGACGCGGGCCGAGGTCGACCCCAGCGTCTGCTGCAGGGCGGTGCCGTAGCGGGGATCGCCCGCCTCGACGGTCGCTTCGTTGCCCTCGGCGTCGGTCACCGCGATCGTGAAGTTCTGCGGTGCCGCCTCCGGGTTCCACTGGCCTTCTTCGCCGCGCGCTGGGTTGCGCGTGTCGAAGAAGTTGACCGCCGCGGCCAGGTACAGCGCTTTGTAGCCGCTGACGTCCTTGTCGGCGCCGGGAATCGTCGTGCTCAGCTTCGCCGGGGAGCCGTTGGTCTCCACCGGTTCTTCCCAGGCGACCGCGAGCTGGCGCCCGTAGGAGCCGTTGGCCGGCGCTTTTTCGCGGGTGCCCGCAAGCTGCCCGCCGAGCGCTTCCAGGCCGGGGGCCGGGCAGGGCTTGGCCGAGGTCGGGACTTCCGGTTCTTTCAGCTGGGCGGGTTCCGCCTGGTTGGGATCGGGGTTGCACCAGTCGATCCCGTTCGCGGTCGTCGCCGGCTTCGGCGTCACGCCCCCGCCTTTCTTCACGTAGGGGTTGGCGAACCCGGTCGCCGTGATCCTGGTCCCCAGGGCGCTGACCGTGGTTGGGTCCTCGGTGTCGGGACGGATCACGTCGAGTCGTTCGTTCGGCGGCGCCGTGTAGCTGTCGGCGACGCGGTCGATGCAGGGGATCCGCTGCCCGGCTTCGCTGCTCGGGCAGGCGGACATCGGGACCGAGGGTTTCCCTTCGGCCGCGAGTTCACCGGTCAAATACGGTTCCATCGCGCCCTCACCGCCGACGTAGCGGCGGAAGAAGGCGGACATCGTCGCCAGCCCGAGCTTCTCCTGGTCGCCCATCAGGGCGGGGTCGCCGGAGATCCGGGTGTTCAGGGTCGGATCGAGCTTATTGGCGTTTTCGATGTGGTAAGGCCGCGTTTCGCCTTCGAGCGCCGCGAAGTGCGGGCCCGCTTCGCCGGAGAGGCGGATGCTGTGGATGTTGGCGGACAGTTTTCCTTTGTTGGTGGACTGGCCGGTGACGTCCGGGCCGCAGGCCGTGTCGGTGGCGCTGGCATCGTCGGCGTCGACCTGCCAGACGCTGTTGTAGGCGTTGTGGTTGCCGCCGACGTGGAGGATCTGGTACTTCGGGTAGGGGTCGCCGGCGTACTGGGTCCGTTCGTAGAGACGGGCGCCCTGCAGGTTGGAGACATCGCCGTCGCAGGTGCCGACCAGGGCCAGGAAGGGGACGCCGTAGGGGACGTGCCGTTCGTAGTCGACCGGGGCCAGTGAGATCACCGCGCGCAGCGGATACCGTTCCCCGACTGGGCGGGTGTGGTCGTATTCGACGAAGCTCGAGACCGCGTCGCCGCCGCGGGAGTGCCCCATCAGCCCGATCCGGGTCATGTCGAGGTGACCGGCCAGCAGGCTGCCGACGTTCGAGTTGGCGTCTTCGGCGACCGGCCCTTCGCTCGCTTCTTTCAGCTTGTCGAGCATCGCCATGATCAGCAGGCGCCGGTTGTGCATGCCCTTGCCGAGGCTGTCCTGGCGGGCCATCAGTTCGTCCTGGTCGAGCGAGACGACCGTGTAGCCCCAGCTGGCGAGGTTTTCACCGAGGTAGGCGTAGCCCTCGTCATTGCGTTTGTAGATCGTGCAGGCGGGGGCGCTGCCGCTATCGCATTCGCCGTGGTTGCCGTGGACGAAGAGCAGCAACGGCGATTTGCCCGCATAGCTTTCAGGCTGGAACATGACGCCGCGGATCTGCGCCGTGATCGTCGAGTTGGAGCCGGTCGCGGCTCCGCCTTTCGAGTTCGGTTCCTGGAAGGTGGTCAGGCCCAGCTTCAGCGGGTCCGTGCGCTTGACGGTGTAGCTGCCTCGCTGCAGCGGGTCCGGGAGCTGGTCGTAGGTGAGGCCGTCGGCCGCATTTGCGAAGACGAGCGCCAGCAGGGCGGCGACTCCGAGCAACAGGGGCAGGAACTTGCGTGGCTGACTTACTGAGGTCAAAGAACGCCCTCCAGGTGGGGATTGCAACGGGCAGATATGCGCCTCGGGTCCGCCCAGACCGGACCACGAGGCGCCGCAATCTAGGCAGCGAGGGCGGGCAGCCGTACCGCCCACTGGACAGTCTGGATAGCCGCCGTTTGTACCCCTGTACAGCGTCGCGTGACGATGCACAAAACCCGCGTTCTCACCATGGCCCGGCGTCCAGAATGTGCGAACGCCGGAGTCCGAACATTCGCATAAGAACGCTCGCGCAATCCCACTGGAATGCGTTACACGGCGTTCACAGCACTACCCGGTAGTAGGTGATGTTGCCGCTCGGGTCGGCGGTAAACCTGCGCTCTAGCGGAGCGCTTCGAGGCGACCGAAGATCTCGGGCAGGTGGGTCAGGTACGCCCCGTAATCAAACACCGCGTCCAGATCGATGTCCGGGGTGTCGGCGGCAGCGAGCAGGTCGCGGAACTCGGTCCGGGTGTCCCAGGCGCGCTGGGCGTTCTCCTGGACCACACGGTAAGCGTCATCGCGGGTCAGGCCCGCCTCGACCAGCGCCGTCAGCGCTCGCTGGCTGAAGAGGGCGCCATGGGTGATGCCGAGGTTCTCCTGCATCCGCTCGCCGTGGACGACCATTCCACTCGCGACCTTGGTCGCCAGCTCCTGCATGTAGTCGAGCAGGATCGTTGCGTCAGGCAGGATCACCCGCTCGGCGCCGGAGTGGGAGATGTCGCGCTCGTGCCAGAGGGCGACGTTCTCGATCCCGGTCTGGGCATATCCGCGCAGCACCCGCGCCAGCCCGGTGATCCGCTCGGTGCGGATCGGGTTGCGCTTGTGCGGCATCGCCGAGGACCCCTTCTGGCCGGTGGCGAACGGCTCTTCGACCTCGCGCACCTCGGTTTTCTGCAGGTTGCGGACCTCGGTCGCGAACCGCTCGAGGCCGGCGCCGGCGATCGCGATCGCGCTCAGCAGCGCCGCGTGGCGATCGCGCGGCACGATCTGGGTGGCGACGTGCTCGCGGCCGAGCCCGAGCTTCTCCATCACCCGCGCCTCGACTGCCGGCGAGACCGAGGCGTAGGTGCCGACCGCGCCGGAGAGCTTGCCGACGGCGAGCGCCGCGAAAGCCTCCTCGAGCCGCCTCAGGTTACGGTCGGCCTCGAAGGCGAAGCCGGCGAGCCGCAGCCCGAAGGTCGTCGGCTCGGCGTGGACGCCGTGGGTGCGGCCGACGCAGAGCGTGTCGCGGTGCTCCAGCGCTCGCTCGATCAGCGCTTCGCGATAGCCGCGGGCGCCGGCGACGACGATCTCGCCGGCGCGGCGCAGCTGCAGGGCCAGGGCGGTGTCGAGGACGTCGGAAGAGGTGAGCCCGTAGTGGATCCAGCGCCCGCCCTCGCCGACCGATTCGGCGACGACGTCGACGAAGGCGGCGACGTCGTGGTCGGTCACCTTCTCGCGCTCGTCGACCGCCTCGACCGTGAAGCTGGCGTTCGTTCGCGCCGCCACCGCCACCTCGCCGGGGACGACACCCTCCTCCGCCCAGGCTTCGGTCGCCGCCAGCTCGACCTCGAGCCAGGCTTCCATCTTCGCCTGCGGCGTCCACTCGGCCCCGATCTCGGGGCGGGTGTAACGCGGGATCACCGGCCGTGCCCCTGCACTAGGCGTTGATGATCCTGGCGGCGAGGATGCCGGCGTTTTTGGCCCCGTCGATCGCCACGCATGCGACCGGGATTCCGGGCGGCATCTGCACCGCCGAGAGCAGGGCGTCGAGGCCACCGAGGCTCTTGCCGAGGATCGGCACGCCGATTACCGGCAGGTCGGTGTGGGCGGCGGCGACCCCCGGCAGCGCCGCCGACATTCCGGCCCCGGCGATGATCACCTTCATCCCGCGCATGCGGGCGTTCATGCAGTACTCGCGGACCATCTCCGGGTCGCGGTGGGCGCTCATCACCCGCACCTCGCAGAGGATGCCGGCGTCCTGCAGCGCTTTCTCGGCCGGCAACATCTTGTCCATGTCGTTCTTGGACCCCATGATGATCCCGACCAGCGGCGACTCGGCGTCGATCTCCTCGATCTGCTCGAGGACCTCGGTCTGCGGGGTCGGCGCGAGGTCGGGCGGCGGCGTGGGGGTGGGGTCTGAAATCTCGGTCATCTTGCTCCTGGGTGGTCTGGGCTGGGGACGCGGGCAACGGCGCGGGCGGCGATGTCGGTGCGGATCTGCATTCCCTCGAACGAAATCCGGCTCGCCGCATCGTACGCGCGATCGCGCGCCGCGGCCGGGCTCGGCCCGAGCGCGGTGATGTTGAGGACGCGGCCGCCGGCGGTGACGATCTCGCCGTCGCGCTCGGCGGTGCCGGCGTGGGTGATCTCGGCCAGCTCCGCCGCCGCGGCGAGCCCGTGGATCACGTCGCCCTTCGAGGAGCTCTCCGGATAGCCGGCCGAGGCGAGCACGAGGGTCACCGCCCAGTCGTCGTCGAACTCGGCCGTGGCACCGGCGAGGCCGCCGGGCTCGCGGGCAGCGAGGAAGAGGTCGACCAGGTCCGAGCGCAGCCGCGGCAGCACCGCCTGGGTCTCCGGGTCGCCGAAGCGGGTGTTGAACTCGAGCACCTTGGGACCGGCGGCGCCGATCATCAAGCCGGCGTAGAGGACGCCGTGGAAGGGGGTGCCGCGGGCGGCCATCGCGGCGACGATCGGCCGGTGCACGCGCTCGACGATCTCCTCGACCTCCGCTGGGCCGAAGCCGGGCACCGGCGAGTAGCTGCCCATGCCGCCGGTGTTCGGGCCCTGGTCGCCGTCGAAGATCCGCTTGTAGTCCTGGGCCGGCGCCAGCGGCACCACGTTCTCGCCGTCGCAGAGGGCCAGCAGCGAGAGCTCCTCGCCCTCGAGGAACTCCTCCAGCACGACCGTGGTCGCACCGAAGCGCTGCTCGGTGAAAAAGACGTCGAGCGCGGAGTGCGCCTCGGCTTCGTCGCTGCAGAGGATCACTCCCTTGCCGGCGGCGAGCCCGTCGGCCTTGAGCACGGTCGGGTAGGACGTAATGGCGATCTGCTCGGTCGCCTGCTCACGGCTGTGGAGGAGGACGTGCGCGGCGGTCGGTACCCCGGCCTCCCGCATCAGCTCCTTCGCGAACGCCTTCGATCCCTCGAGCTCGGCGGCGGCGGCGCTCGGCCCGAAGGCGGGGATCCCGGCCTGCTCGAGCGCGTCGCTGACGCCGGCGACCAGCGCCGCCTCCGGCCCGACCGCGACCAGGTCGACCCGCTGTTCGGTGGCGAGGGCGACGATCGCCTCGACGTCGTCGGCCGCGACCGCGGGGAAGCACTCCGCGTCGGCCGCGATCCCGGCGTTGCCGGGGGCGCAGAGGACCTCGGGGGCGTGGACCGAGCGCCGCAGCCCCCGCACGATCGCGTGCTCGCGCCCTCCGCCGCCAACTACGAGTGCCTTCAAGCGCCCGGTCCCGGCGCCACTACAGCGAGTCGGCCAGCTCGGTCGCCGGCATCGCGGTCAGCGTCTGGCTGGTCATCGTCCCCCGCGAGCCGAGCTCGACCGAGACTTTGGCCATCGTCTTCTCGTCGGGCGCCTCGATCACGGTGACGAAGTCGTACTGTCCCAGCGTCGCGTACTGGGCGATGACCTTGGCGCCGATCTGCTCGACCTCTTGGTTCACCTCGGCGACCCGGCCGGGGTTGTTCTTCAGCGTCCGCACGCCCTCGGCGGTCAGGTTGGTCAGCATCAGATAAGTCGGCATCTCCCACTCCTCTCGCGGTTCCTGACAAACATACCCGCCCGCAGGCAGGCCAAGCGCGGCGGGGGCGGAGAGCTCAGTACCCGGTCGGGTGGCGGACGACGAAGCCTTCGGGGTACGGAGGCTCGGTGTGCCAGCGGGGGCCGGTGCCGGAGGCGTCGCCGACCGTGTCCCAGCGGAGGCCGGCGATCACGGCGTAGGTGTGGGTGGCGTTGGCGTAGATCGTGATCCAGCGGCCGGGACCGGGTTCGCCGTATGACTCGAGCGCGCCCGAGGTCAGCGGCGTGTCGAGCAGGCCGGCGCCGTAGAGGGCGAAGCTGACCGCGCCGGAGCAGTCGTAGCCGTAGGAGTACCAGGAGCCGTGGCCGCCGCCCCAGACGTAGGGGGTGGTGGCGATCGAGTTGGCGGCGGCGATCGCCGCCTTGACCGCCGGCGGGGCGCTGGCTGGGGCGCTGGCGAGGCCGGCGCTGGTCAGGACCGCGCTCGGGCCGGGGGTTTCGAAGCCGGCCGGCAGCGGCGCCACCCGCCAGTCGATGTAGCTGACCTGGCAATCGCCTTCGATCTGTTCGGCCTGCTGCATCACCTCCTCGACGTACCACTCGGCGTGATTGTGGGCGAAGACGCCGGCCTCGATGCTGCCCTTCGACCAAATCTCGCGGGCCAGGGTCGCGGCGGCGTCGGCCGGGTCGCCGTGGCGGATCCTGCCGTCTTCGTCACCGTCGACCGCGTACTGCTTCCACTCGAACTCGTCGAGGCCGAGTGCTCCTTCGCGATGCAGCTGCTTTTTGCTGAGGCCGCGGCCGAAGTCGGTCTCGAGGCGGGCGACCGCAGCCAGCGCCCAGACCCCGCGCTGGCCTAGTTCGTAGCGGGCGGCGGCGTTCTCGAACGCTTCCAGGTACTCCTCGGGAATGTCTTTCTTCCAGGCCGGGTTGGGGCTGCATTTGAGGACCGGAATCTGCGGTCCGAGGCCGGCGGCGCTGAAGCCGGTGGCGCCGACTTCCTGGGCGTAGCAGCCGGCGTTGGCGAGCACCTCTTCGACGTACCAGTCGGCGTGGTTGTAGGCGAAGATCGCGCCGTAGGTGTCAGCTGGCATGCCGGCGATCGAGAGGTAGCTGGCGGCGGCGTAGATCGCGTCTTCGGGGTTGTTGGGGTCCGCGACCCCGTCGCCGTTGGCATCGACTCCATACGCTTCCCAGCTCGACGGCATGAACTGCATCCAGCCGACCGCGCCGGCGGAGGAGGGACCGAGGTTCTGGCCGAAGCCGGTCTCGACCGCGTTGATCCCGGCGAGGATCGCCGGCCCCTGCGGGCCGAGGCCGTACTTGTCGGAGGCGGCGTGGTAGATCGGGACCAGCACCGGTGGCACCGCCATCGCGGCGCAGCTCGAAGTCTGGATCGGGGGGATCGTGAACGGGTTGGTCGAGGGCGGCAGCACTTTGGCGCTGCCGCCGTTGCCGTTTTCGCCAGCCTCCGCTTCGTTTTCGCCCGCTTCCGCTTCAGCTTCGAGGCCGCCGTCGTTGGGGGGCGGCGTATTGGTCGCCGGGGGAGGCGGCGAGACCAGGGTCTTGCCCTGCTTGACGCCGCTCGGCGCCAGTGGTTTGACGGTGACGGTTTCGTCCTGCGGCGCTTCGGTCTGGGGTGCTTCGCCCTGCGGCGCTTCCGCGGCCGGGGCCGCTTCAGTGGCGGCGGCGTTGTTGATCGTCTCCGCCCGCGCCACCGCGATCGGGACCGCGAGGACGACGGTGGCGGCGGCCGCGGCGGCGGCCGCGCGGATTTTCTGCGCGCGCTCTGCCATCAGCCGAGGACGTTGGTGACCCGCCAGCCTTCGTCTTTGATCTGTTCCATCTCGAGCCGCAGCTCGCTGGTGACGCCGAGCCGCAGCAGCGAGACGCTGAGCGTGTAGACGCCTTCGCGCGAGGGGCCGGGAACGATGTTGAGCACCTTTGCCTTCGGCACCTTGACGTCAGCCGGCAGGCGGGGCGGGCGTTTCAGCAGGGCTTTGGACAGCTCCGGCGTGGCGGTCGCGGCAAAGACCGGCCGCACCTCCGACTCTTCGCCGCCGGTCTCGTAGACGACGAAGGCGTCGGAGAACTTGCGGGCGACGGCGACCGCTTTCGCTCCGGCTTCGGGACCTGGGATCGACGCCGCTTCGGCCTCGGCCGAGCTGGTCGCCGCTCCCGTCGTCGACGACGGTTGCGAGGAGATCGGGTCGGTGGCGGCCGAGGAGCTGCCGGCGCTCGGCGAAGTGGTCGCGGCCAGCGGCGCCGACTCGACCGCTTCCGCAGCGTTGACCTCGGAGGGGTCTTTCTTCTCCTGCTTGTGGACTGGCAGCTTGAAGGTGGGGGTCGCGCCGTGCAGGGTCGGGGCCGGCGCCGAGGGCGCGGGCGGGATCCCGAAATTCCCGGGCGGCGAGGCGACCGCGACCTGCGCGGCGGCAGGCTCGCTGCTGCCGGAGCCACCCGAGCCGGCGAGGACGACCACACCGGCGACGATCGCGAGGGCGACGATCGCCGAGCCGGCCTTGAGGGCGGCCTGGGCTCGATCGCCGAGCGTCGCGAAGTTGTCCTCGAGCGGCCAGAGGATCCGATCCTTGAAAGCGAGCACGCCGCTCTCGACTGCCGTCGGCAGCTCGCGCGGGGCCTTGGCCTCGCTGTTTATCGGGGTCTGTTCGCCGGGCAAATCGTGAATAAGACGTAAATAGAGACGTAAATAGCTTAAAGCCGAACCTAAAAGGGTTCTTTCGGCATGCGCGCAGAGGTGATGAGAGTTGAAACCGAGTTCTCGACGCCTGTTGCGGGTCTACGCGACCGCGACTGGGGAACGCTCGAAGACAAGCTCTCCGTCGGCTGCGTCGACCCTGACCAGGTCGCCTTCTGAGAAGGAACCCTCAAGGATCTGCAGCGCCAGCTTGTCAACAAGTTGTTTCTGCACCACCCGCTTCAGCGGCCGCGCCCCATAGGTCGGGTCGTAGCCCAGGTTGCCGAGCAGGGTGCGGGCGTCGCCTGAGAGCTCGATCTCGATCCCGCGCTCGCGCACACGGCCGACCAGCTGCTCGACCTGGATGTCGACGATCTTGCCGATGTCCTGCTTCGAGAGCCGGTGGAAGATCACCGTGTCGTCGATCCGGTTGAGGAACTCGGGCTTGAAGGTCGCGGCCAGGACCTCTTCGATCTGCTCGCGGATCCGCTCGTCGACCGACTCGCCGACGATCCGGTCAGAGCCGACGTTCGAGGTCATGATCAGGACCGTGTTGGTGAAGCTGACGGTCCGGCCCTGGCCGTCGGTGAGGCGGCCGTCGTCCATCAGCGCCAGCAGGGTGTTGAAGACGTCCGGGTGGGCCTTCTCGATCTCGTCGAGCAGCACCACCGCGTAGGGCCGGCGCCGGACCGCCTCGGTCAGCTGGCCGCCCTCCTCGTAACCGACATATCCGGGGGGAGCGCCGATCAGCCGCGCCACCGTGTGCTTCTCCATGTACTCGGACATGTCGAGGCGGACGATGGCCTGGTCGGTGTCGAACATGAACTCGGCCAGCGCCTTCGCCAGCTCGGTCTTGCCGACCCCGGTCGGACCGAGGAAGAGGAAGGAGCCGATCGGCCGGTGCGGGTCCGAGAGCCCGGCTCGCGAACGCCGCAGCGCGTTGGAGACCGCCTCGATCGCCTCGTCCTGGCCGATCACCCGTTCGTGCAGCCGCTCCTCCATCTGGATCAGCTTCTGGACCTCGCCCTCCATCAGGCGGCTGACCGGGATCCCGGTCCATTTGGCGACGACCTCGGCGACGTCCTCCTCCGTTACTTCGTCGGAGAGCAGCACCTGACCGCCGGCGTGCACCTCTTCCAGCCGCGCTTCCTGCTCGGAGACTTTCGCCTCGAGCTCCGGGATCTGGCCGAATTTGAGTTCGGCCGCCCGCTCGAGGTCGGTCTCGCGTTCGGCCCGCTCGACCTCCAGCCGCGCTTCCTCCAGTTCGGCCTTGGCCTGCTTCATCGCCTCGATCGGCTCTTTCTCGTTCTGCCAGCGGGTGCGCAGCTCGGCCGCCTGCTCGCTGAGGTTGGCGAGGTCCTCCTCGAGCGCCGCCAGCCGCGCCCGCGAGGCGTCGTCGGTCTCTTTCTTCAGCGCCGTGCGCTCGATCTCCAGCTGCTGGATCCGGCGCTCGACCTCGTCGATCTCAGTCGGCACCGAGTCGATCTCGATCTTCAGCCTCGAGGCGGCCTCGTCGATCAGGTCGATCGCCTTGTCGGGCAGGAAGCGATCGGCGATGTAGCGCTCGGAGAGGGTCGCGGCGGCGACGATCGCCGAGTCGGAGATGCGGACGCCGTGGTGTTCCTCGTAGCGCGGTTTCAGCCCGCGCAGGATCGCGATCGCGTCGTTGATGTCGGGCTCGCCGACGAGGATCGGCTGGAAGCGCCGCTCCAGCGCCGCGTCTTTCTCGATGTGCTTGCGGTACTCGTCGAGGGTGGTGGCGCCGACCGCGCGCAGCTCGCCGCGGGCCAGCATCGGCTTCAGCAGGTTGGCGGCGTCGACCGCGCCTTCAGCGGCGCCGGCGCCGACGATCGTGTGGAGCTCGTCGAGGAAGAGGACGATCTGGCCCTCCGCCTCCTGCACCTCGGAGAGCACCGCTTTCAGCCGCTCCTCGAACTCGCCCCTGTATTTGGAGCCGGCCAGCAGCGAGCCGATGTCGAGCGCGATCACGCGCCGGTCGCGCAGGCTCTCGGGTACGTCGCCGGCGATGATCCGCTGCGCCAGACCCTCGACGATCGCGGTCTTGCCGACGCCGGGGTCGCCGATCAGCACCGGGTTGTTCTTGGTCCGTCGTGAGAGCACCTGGATCACGCGGCGGATCTCCTCGTCGCGCCCGATCACCGGGTCGAGCTTGCCGTTGCGGGCGTCGGCGGTCAGGTCGCGGCCAAATTTCTCCAGCGCCTGGACCGAGTCCTCGGGGGTGGGGGAGGTGACGCGGTGCGGGCCGCGCACCTCGGCGATCGCTTTCTCCAGCGAGCCGCGGTCGGGGAGGATGTCGGCGACCCCCGAGCCGCCGTCGGTCAGCGCCAGCAGCAGGTGCTCGGTCGAGATGTACTCGTCGCCGAGCTGCGCCATCTCCTGCTCGGCCCGGCGCAGCGTCTGCCCCAGCGTCGCCGACATCCGCGGCTCCTCGGTCCCCTCGCTCAGGGTCGGCAGGGCGTCGACCGTCTCGTGGGCGCGGGTTCCGATCGCCGCCGGGTCGGCGCCGAGCTTCTGCAGGATCGGCGCCACCAGCCCGTCCTCCTGCACCAGCAAGGCGACCAGCAGGTGGGCGGGGGTGATCTCCGGGTTGCGTCGTGCCGTCGCCAGCTGCTGGGCCGAGGCCACCGCTTCCTGGGACTTGACCGTGAATCGATCCGCCTGCATCAGCTCTGCTCGCCTTTCTCTCTTTCAAGCTCTTCGGTGCGCCGGCGCAGCTTCTCCAGCTCGCCACTCAGCCTCGCTACCCGCTCTTCCAGCGCCAGCACCGTCTCGACTCCGGCCAGGTTCAGCCCCTCGGCCGTCATTTCCTGGATCCGCCGCAGCCGGGCGACGTCGCGCTGGGAGTAGAGGCGGGTGTTCTTCGGCGAGCGTTTCGGTGCGATCAGCCCGCGCGCCTCGTACATCCGCAGCGTCTGCGGGTGCATCTCGGCCAGCTCGGCGGCAACCGAGATCATGAACACGCCGCGCTCCTCGTCGAGCGTCGCTTTCACCCGTCGCCGGAAGGTCGCCATCATGCAGCACCTGCCTTGCGCAGCAGCTCGGCGCGCGGGTCGGACCCGTTGAAGGCCTCGGCGAGCTTCTCCGCCGCCTCGCTCTGCTCCTCACTCAACTCAGAGGGGATCGCGATCTCGAGGCGGTAGCGGATGTCGCCGTTGCCCTTGCCTTTCGGCTTCGGCGGGCCCTCACCGCGCAGTCTTTGGATCGTGCCGTGCTTGGTTCCCGGCGCGACTTTGATTTTTTTCGTCCCCTGCAGAGTCGGCACCTCGATCGTGCCGCCGCGCAAGGCCTCCGGGATCGTGATCGGCACCGCGACCTCGAGGTTGCCGTCGTCGAGCCGTTTGAAGATCGGGGAAGAGGCGACCCGGGTCGTCACGTAGAGGTCGCCGGGCGGGCCGCCGCGCGGCCCCGCCTCGCCCTTGCCGGCGAGCCGGATCCGGGTCCCGTCCTTGACGCCGGCGGGGACGTTGACTTTGTAGCGCTTGGTCTGCTGGGTGAGGCCGGAACCGCCGCAGGTCGGGCAGGGGTCCTCGATGATCTGGCCGGCGCCGCCGCATTGCGGGCAGGGCTGGCTGATCGAGAAGAAGCCCTGGCTCTGGGCGTCGATCCCGCGGCCTTCGCAGCGCGGGCAGGTGACCGGGCTCGTGCCCGGTTTGGCGCCGCTGCCATGGCAGGTCGTGCAGCGCTCGGCCTTCGGCACGGTGACGCTGATCTGCGCGCCGTTGACGGCTTGGTCGAAGCTCAGCTGGATTTCGGTCTCGAGGTCGCGGCCGCGGACCTGCTGGGCCTGGCCGCGCCCGCCGCCGCCGCGAGCGCCGAAGAGGTTGGAGAAGATGTCGCCGAGGTCGGCGCCGAAGCCACCTTGGCCGCCACCCGCGCCCGGGCCGAACGGTCCCTGACCGCCGCCGCCAAAGCCACCGAAATTGGCGAACTGGCCGCCCTGGTCGTACTCCTTGCGCTTCTCGGGATCGGCGAGGACGTCGTGGGCGGCGGAGATCTCCTTGAATTTTTCCTCCGCCTCCTTGTCGTCCGGGTTGCGGTCAGGGTGGTATTTCCGGGCCAGTTTCCGGTACGCCTTCTTGATCTCGTCGTCGGAGGCGTTCTTCGCCACCCCCAGGGTCTTGTAAAGCTCGTCTGCCACTTTTCTCCTAAGCGCTGACCACCACTCGGGCCGGGCGGATCAGCTGGTCCTCAAATCGGTAGCCCTTCTGCATCACCTCGACGACGACGCCGGATTCGGCCCCCTCGACCGCCAAGGTCGAAAGCGCCTCATGCTGGTTCGGATCGAACTTCTCGCCCTTCGGATCAACCTGCTCGATCCCGTTCCGCTGCAACGTCTCCCGCAGCCCGCGGAAAACCAGGAGCACGCCATGCGCAAGCCCGTCCTCGGAGTCCCCCTCCGGATCCAGGCCAGCCGCCTCCAACGCCCGCTCCAAATCGTCAAGCACGGGCACCACATCCTGCGCCAGCTTCAGCGCTCCGCGGATCGACGCGGCCTGCACCTCAGCCGCCATCCGCTTCCGGTAGTTCTCGAAGTCGGCCTGCGTCCTCCGAGCTAGTTCGAGGTACTCGTCTTTCTTCGCTTCGGCGTCAGCCAGGAGCGCGTTGAGATCGTCCTCGACCTGTTCCGCTCCTCCGGCGGGTGACCCGGTAGGGTGGACCGCCCCCGAGGAAGCTTTAGCTACCGCAGGGGGCGGTGGGTCCCCTGCCGGGGCAGGACCCGCCGGCCGGGGCTCCTCAGTCCCGTGGTCGATCATTCCCCGTCCTCGTCGACCACCTCAGCGTCGACGACCTCCTCCTCATCGGCAGTGCCGCCGTTTGAGGAGTCGCCCTCAGCCGAAGCCGCCTGCTGCTCAGCCTGCGCCGCCGCGTAGATCTGCTCGGACGCCTTGGTCATCGCCGTGTTCAGCGCCTCGGCCTTGGCATTGACCTCCTCGACGCTGCCGGAGTCGAGCGCGGCGCGAACCTCTTTGATCGCGTTCTCGGCCTCCTCCTTGGTGGCGGCGTCGACTTTGTCACCGGCCTCCTCCAGCGCTTTCTCCGACTGGTAGGCGGCGTTCTCGGCGACGTTGCGGGCCTCGGCCAGCTCGCGCTGTTTCTGGTCCTCCTCGGCGTGTGCCTCGGCATCGGAGACCATGCTCTGGATTTCCTCGTCGGAGAGGCCGGAGCCGGATTTGATCTCGATCTTCTGCTCTTTGCCGGTGCCTTTGTCTTCGGCGCTGACGTTGATGATGCCGTTGGCGTCGATGTCGAAGGTGACCTCGATCTGCGGCATGCCGCGCGGCGCCGGGGGGATCCCCGAGAGCTGGAACTTGCCCAGGCTCTTGTTGCCGCTGGCCATCTCGCGCTCGCCCTGGAGCACGTGGATCTCAACCGACGGCTGGTTGTCGTCGGCGGTCGAGAAGACCTCCGACTTCTTCGTCGGGATCGTCGTGTTGCGCTCGATCAGCTTCGTCATCACGCCGCCTTTGGTCTCGATGCCGAGGGTCAGCGGGGTGACGTCGAGCAGCAGCACGTCCTTGACGTCGCCGGCCAGCACGCCGGCCTGGATCGCGGCGCCGACGGCGACGACCTCGTCCGGGTTGACGCCCTGGTGGGGGTCCTTACCGGTCAGCTCCTTGACCCGCTCCCGCACCGCGGGCATCCGGGTCATGCCGCCGACGAGGACGACGTGGTCGATCTCGGCCGCGCCCTTGTCCTTTGCGTCCTCGAGCGCCTGGCGAACCGGCGCG
>DATKIA010000052.1:0-15119 GCA_035509895.1 Solirubrobacterales bacterium | reverse complement strand
AAGCGACCGGGGGTGGCGTCACCTCCGTGCTGGCGCATGAGGGGATCGTCCGCAAGACCCAGTTCCCGCGGCTCGTGATCCCGCTCTCCTCGGTCCTGGTCGCGCTCTTCTCGTTCGGCCTCAATCTGGTGATCGTCCTCGTCTTCATCCTCGGCGCCGGGATCACGCCGACCTGGACCTGGCTGCTGTTCCCCTTGATCCTGCTGCCGTTGCTGGTTTTCACCGCTGCCCTGGCGCTGCTGCTCTCGGCGCTCAACGTGCGCTTCCGCGACGTCGCGATCATCTGGACCGTGTTCGCCACCGCGCTCTTCTACGTGACGCCGATCCTCTACCCCCTCAGCACCACCCCGGGCCTGCCGAAGGTGGTCAAGGACCTGCTGCTGATCAACCCGCTGACGCCGATCCTGACCCAGGCCCGGACCTGGATCCTCGAACCCTCGGCGCCGGGGGCGGTCGCGGCGGCGGGTGGCTGGACCCACCTGCTGCCGGCGGCGGCGATCTTCGTCCTCGCCTGCGTCCTCGGCGTCTGGGTCTTCCGCCGCGAGGCGCCGAAGATCGCCGAGCTGCTCTGAGCCGCGGTCGCCGCTAGCGGCTGAAGAGCTCGACCGAGACGATGCGGCGCATCGTGTACTGGTCGTAGGGGACGCCGCCGCGCCAGCGGTTGTGGGCCTCGGCAGAGACGAAGTAGGTCTCGGGGTCGTCGGTCAGCGCGGCGATCGCGCGCTCGAGGTCGGCGTCGGCGACGCCCATGCCGGCGGCGATCCGCTGCAGCTTCTCGAGGTGTTCCTCGGCGCCCCAACCGGCGAGGACGTGGTCGACGGCGTGGATCTGGCAGCCGCCCTTGGCCGCCAGCATCGCCTTCGCGCCCTCCATCACCGCGTCGATCGCCTCCAGCGGCACGTGCTCGAGGACCGAGATCGAGTAGACGGCCGAGAAGTCGCCGCCGACGTCCTCCTTGGGCGGGAACTGCTCGCGGACGAAGCGCAGGTCCGGGTAGGCGGTGCGGAAGGTCTCGTATTCGCGCGGGCCGTTACCGCTGCCGTCGTAGGGGTCGACGACGACGACGTCGTAGCCGAGCCGCGAGAGGGTGCCGGCGACCAGCGGCTCGCCGGCACCGATCTCCAGCAGCCGTCCTCCGGGCTCGACGTTGCCGAGGATCGCCTTCACCATCCAGCAGCGCTGCAGATCCTTCATGTCGTAGTTGGCGCCGGCCAGGCCGGGCATCTGCTCGATGCTGTCGGCGAAGTCGCGGACCGTGCCGTAGGCGGCGGGGGGGAGGGGGAATTGGCCCCGGTAGCGCTGCTCCAGCGAGCGCAGCGGCGCCTCTTTGATCGACCAGGCCGAGGCGTTGGCGTTCTGGGCGCCGGGCGGGGAGACGCGGCCGAGGACCTTGCCGGCGACCTTGCGCAGGGTCGGCGAGCTCGCCGCCATCGCCCGCGCCCGGGCGGCGTTCTGCTTGACGCTCATGCGGTGGCGCTCGCGGCAGGCGAGGCGATCAGGCCCCGGTAGAAATCGCCGAGGCCGGCGCCGTTGTCGGGCCAGCTCAACTGCTCGAGCGCGAACCTGCGGGCGCCGGCGCCGAGGCGCGCGGCCAGCGCCGGATCGGCGATCAGCTCCTCGATCCGGGCCATGATCTCGACTGCGTTTCCTTGTTTGAGCAAGAGCGCGTTCTCCCCGTGGGTCAGGTCGTGACCGATGTTGCAGTCGGGCAAGACTACGGGACGTCCCATCGCCAGGAACTCGGGCAACTTCGAGGGCAACCGGTAGCGGTTGAAGTCGTCGGCGGCGCCGGGCTGGACGAAGGCGTCGGCCAGTGAGAGGTAGTCCGGCATCAGCTGCCAGTCGACGCGGCCGAGCTCCAGCACGCCGTCGCTGACGCCGCGGAACGCGCGCGGGTCGACGCCGCCGAACTCGCTGTGGCCAAGCCGCACCAGCTTCACCGGGTGGCCGCGTCGCTGCAGCAGCTTCACCGCCAGGTACAGGCTCAGCATCTCGTGCTGGTTGGCGTAGTGGATCGTGCCGTGGTAGACGAGGACGAAGTCCTCGGGCCGCAGCCCGAGCTGCTCGCGGGTCACGCTCGGGGTCCGGTCCGGGTCGAAGCGCTCGGTGTCGATCCCGGGCCGGGCGACGTGGTGGGGCCGCTCGCCGAAGTTGAACTCGTTCAGCTCCTCGGTGATCACGGTGACGCCGGCGGCGCCGCGCAGGAACTCGACGTAGTGGGTGGGGTGGATCAGCTCGGTCGTGCCGAGCCGGTCCTGGGCGCGCAGCGGCAGCCGCTGCAGTTCGGCCATCGTCATCTTCGCGCCCGATTCGAGCAGGTAGTCCTCGTTGTCCTCGAGATGGATCGTGTAGGGGGCGCGCAGCTCGCCAACCAGCTTCATCGTCAGCTTCCGCACCCGCTCGCGCGGGGTCCAGGCGCAGACGATGGTTTCCCCGCCCTGGCCTGCCAGCTGCTTCGCCTTGGCGTCGAGGTCGTCGTGCGAGATGCACTCGAACTTCGGCTGGCCGACCGCCTCGATCCGGCGCGGGTCGCCGAGCCCGGCGAGGGTCACGTTCCAGCCGAGGTCGGTCAGCTCGTTGCCGAAGTGGAAGGCCTGGATGCCGCTGTTGACGTCGAGCGGCCCGAAGTAGACGAAGACGAGGTTCACCGGATCCCCTTCAACGGCGCCGCCGCCCGGTAGATCGCGTTGCGCCACCCGGCCGGCGCATAGTCGGCTGCCTTGCGGCTGAAGTTCGGGTTGAAATAGGGGTCGCCACGGAGCAGGTCGTCGTACCAGTTGTCGACGAAGAGGGCGCGGTCGACAACGTCGGTGGCGGCGAGCTTGGCGGCGTCGGTGCGGTGGATGAGGAGCCGCGGACGCGGTGCGTAGACCGCCTTCAGCCCGCGCTGCGCGAGGCGCCGGCAGAGGTCGAAGTCCTCGTACTCGCTGGCGTAGAGCTCGTCGAAACCACCGACCGAGCCGAACGCCTCGCGGCTGACCAGCATGCAGTCGCTGCTCAGCGCGGAGACCTCGCGGGCACAGGGCATCGAGCCGTAGTAACCGTCGCCGTTGGCATCGCCCCCGGCCAGCATCGGCGCCGCCGGGTCGCGTAGCCCGATCGCGACGCCGGCCTGCTCGACGGTGTTGTCGGGGCGGACCAGCATCGGGCCGACGGCGGCCACCCCGGGCAGCGAGGCGTGCAGCAGCAGCTGCTCGATCCAGTCGGCGTCGACGACCTCGAGCTCGGGCGCGAGGAAGAGCAGGTGGGTGCCCTCGGCGGCGGCGGCGCCGAGGTTGTTGGCTCGGGCCCGGTTGCTGCCCACACCCTCGTCGGTGACCCACTTGACGCGCTCGTCTTCGCCGGCGCCGCCCGGAGGCGCGACGACGATCACCTCCGGCTCGGGCTCTGAGTTCTGGGCGAAGATCGAGGTCAGCAGGCGGTCGAGGTCGCGCCGCTCGGGCCCGGCGGCGATCACGATGCTGGCCGTGGCGGTGGGCGCCGCGCCGTTGGTGGGAGCGAGCACCGCGCGGTGGGGGATCGTCGGGTGCGGGATCGCGCGGGCGGCGGCTCCGAGCCGCTCGAGGTGGGCGGAGACGGCTTGCGGCTGGAGAACCTCGACGCCGGACTTCTGGTCGGTGCCGGCGGCGATGCTGCCGGGGATCGCCCGCCAGTGGTAGAGGATCTGGGGGATGTGGTGGATGCGGTCGGTGCGCTCGGAGACGCGCAGCATGAACTCGAAGTCCTGGATCGTGTCGTAGGCGGAATCGAAGCCGCCGGCGGCCTCGGCGACCGCCAACCGGACGACCAGCAGGTGGCCGATGTACATCGCGCCGAGCGCGTAGACCGGCGACCAGTCGGGCTTCAGGAAGGGGTCGGCGCGGACGTTGGCGATCGTGATCTTGTCCGAGTCCGAGTAGACGACGTCGAGCTCGGGGTCGGCGGCCAGCGCCTGGGCGACCGCCAGCAGCGCGTTCGGGGTCAGCTTGTCGTCGTGGTCGAGGAAGCCGACGAACTCGCCCGTGCAGAGCCGCAGGCCGGCGTTGCTGGCGGCCGAGATGCCGCCGTTCTCGGCCAGCAGCTCGCACTTGATCCGGGCGTCGGCGGCGGCCAGCGCTTCGATCTCGCGGGACAGCTTCGGTTCTCCCGAGCCGTCGTCGACGATCACCAGCTCCCACTCCGGGTACTGCTGGGCGCGAACCGACTCGACCGCTTCGCGCAGGTAGCGGAGCTCGGTCTTGTAGGTCGGCAGGACGAGCGAGATCAGCGGCTGCGAGGGCAGCGCCGCGACCGCCTCCTGGGCCGCCGCCCGCCGCGCGGCGGGGCTCTGCAGGTCGAGGTTGCGGCCGCGGCGAGCGAGCTCGCGCAGCCTGCGCAGGAAGCCGATCACGCGCGGCGGCAGGTGGCTTTTCAGCACCCGCAGGTCGGTGAAGGGGAGGAGCCGGCCAAGGCTCGATTCGCGCAAGCGTCTCAGCATCGGGGTTACCGGTGGCGCAGCTTTCCGGCCAGTTCCTTCAAGGAGCGCAGCGGCCGGGTCACCCGCCAGCTGAGGCTCTCTTCGAAAATCCTGGTGACGTTTTCGAGTTCGGCGGCGGACTCCTGTTCGAGCTCGCCGATCCGGTAGGTCTTGCGGACCAGCTCTCGGTCGAGAGCGTCCCGTTGCGTGCGCAGCTTCTGCAACTCGCTGGTCTCGTTGCTCTCGGCCACCAGCGCCCTATCCTAGGCAAGTACGCTTCCGCCTTGGCATGGAGCCTCTGAAGGGATTAATCCTCTCCGGCGGGGCCGGCACGCGTCTGCGGCCGATCACGCATACCTCGGCGAAGCAACTCGTACCGGTCGCCAACAAGCCCGTGCTCTTCTACGGGATCGAGGCCCTGGTCGACGCCGGCGTCAAGGAGATCGGGATCATCATCGCCCCCGAGACCGGCGCCGAGATCGAAGCGGCCGCCGGCGACGGTTCCCGGTTCGGCGCCAAGATCACCTACATCCTTCAGGACAAGCCGGCCGGGCTCGCGCACGCGGTGCTGACCGCCGAGGACTTCATCGGCAGCTCGCCGTTCGTCATGTACCTCGGCGACAACCTGCTCCGCGACGGCCTCCGCGATCTCGTCTCCACCTTCCACGACGCCGAACCGGACGCGCTGATCCTGCTCACCCCGGTCGACGAGCCCGAGCACTACGGCGTCGCCGAGCTCGACGGAGAACGGATCGTGCGCCTGGTCGAGAAGCCGAAAGACCCGCCTTCGAACCTGGCCCTGGTCGGCGTCTACCTGTTCGGGCCGACGATCTTCGAGGCCGCCCGCGGCCTCGAGCCCTCGTGGCGCGGCGAGCTCGAGATCACCGAGGCGATCCAGGCTCTGATCGACGACGGCCAGCGAGTCGAATCGGAGATCGTCCGCGGCTGGTGGAAGGACACCGGCCAGCTCGCCGACATGCTCGAGGCCAACCGGCTCGTGCTCGAGGAGCTCGATACACGGCTCGACGGCGAGGCCGACGAGGAGTCGGTGCTCGAAGGCCGCGTCGTCCTCGAAGCCGGCGCCACCCTGACCCGCTCGGTTGTTCGCGGCCCCGCCGTGATCGGCGCCGGGGCCGTGATCGAGGATGCCTACATCGGTCCCTACACCTCGATCGGCGACGAGGTCCGGGTCGTCCGCTCGGAGGTCGAGCACTCGATCATTCTCGCTGGCTCGGCGGTCGAAGACCTCGGCACCCGGATGGAGGCGAGCCTGCTCGGCCGCAACGTCAAGGTGACCCGCAGCGACGGCGTCAAGCGGACCGTCAGCTTCCTGGTCGGGGACAACTCCGAGATCAAGATCATCTAGTGGGGCCGGAGCGATGAAGCTGCTCGTCACCGGCGCTGGTGGGATGCTTGGCCGCGACCTGATGCTGGCCGCCGGCAACGCCGGCCACGAGGTCGTCGGCTTCGGCCACCGCGAGCTCGACGTCGCCGACGCCGCCGCGGTGACGAAGAAGCTCGACCTCGAGCGACCGGACCTCGTCATCAACGCCGCCGCCTGGACCGCCGTCGACGACGCCGAGGAGCAGGAGCAGGCCGCCTTTGCCGTCAACGGAACCGGCGCCGGCAACGTCGCCGGCGCCGCTGCCGATGTCGGCGCCGCCGTCGTCTACATCTCGACCGACTACGTCTTCGACGGTCAGAAACGGGAGCCCTACGTCGAAAGCGACCAGCCGGCTCCGCTCTCCGCCTACGGCCGCACCAAGCTGGCCGGCGAGGAGGCGACTACGGCGGCCAACAAGCGCCACTTCATCGTCCGCTCCGCCGGCCTCTTCGGCGTCGGCGGCCGCAACTTCGTCGACACCATGCTGCGTCTGGCGCAGAGCCAGAACGAGGTAACCGTGGTCCGCGACCAGGTCGGCTCGCCGACCTACACCTGGCACCTCGCCTACGGGATCGTGCGGCTGATCGACGGGATCGAGTACGGGATCCACCACATGGCGGCGGCGGACCAGTGCTCCTGGTACGAGTTCGCCCGCGAGATCTTCGAGCAGGCCAAGGTCGAGTGCAGCGTGCTCTCGATCACCTCCGCCGAATTCGGCGCCCCGGCGCCGCGGCCGGCCTTCTCGGCCCTTGCCAGCCAGCGCGAGCACGCGATCCGGCTGCCCTCCTGGCACGACGGGCTGGCCGGCTATCTCGCCCAACGAGAGGAGGCAGCAGCATGAAGCTCCTGGTGACCGGCGCCGCCGGTTTCATCGGCTCCACCTACGTCCGCATCGCCGGCGACGAGCACGATGTCGTCGTCCTCGACAAGCTCACCTACGCCGGCCGGCCCGAGAACCTGCCCGAGGGCACGCAGCTGATCGAGGGCGCGATCGAGGACCCGGCGATCGTCCGCGAGGCGATGGCGGGCGTCGACGCCGTCATCAACTTCGCCGCCGAGTCCCACGTCGACCGCTCGATCGACGACCAGGACGCCTTCGCCCGCACCCACGTGATCGGCACCGGCACCCTGCTCGACGCCGCCCGCGAGCTCGGGGTCGAGCGCTATGTCCAGGTCTCGACCGACGAGGTCTACGGCTCGATCGAATCCGGCTCCTTCACCGAGACCTCGCCGCTCGATCCCTCCTCGCCCTACTCGGCGACGAAGGCGGCCGGCGACCTGCTGGTCACCGCCCACGTCCACACCTACGGGATCAACGCCTCGATCGTCCGCGGCTCCAACAACTACGGCCCGCGCCAATACCCGGAGAAGTTGATTCCCCTGATCACCTTGAACGCGTTGCATGGTGACCCGCTACCTGTGTATGGGGATGGACGTCAAGTCCGCAACTGGCTCTACGTCGAGGACTTCTGCCGCGGCATCCACGCCGTCCTGCAGAGCGGCCGCCCCGGCGAGGCCTACAACGTCGGCGGCCCCGACGAGTGCGAGAACATCGAGGTCGTCAAGCGGGTGATCGAGCTGACCGGCGCCGATCAGTCGCTGATCGAGTACGTCGACGACCGGCCCGGCCACGACCGTCGCTACTCGCTTTCCTCCGAGAAGCTGCGGACCGAGATCGGCTGGGAGGCGCAGGTCCATTTCGCCGAGGGCCTCGAGAAGACCGTGCAGTGGTACCGCGACAACGAGGCGTGGTGGGGACCGATCCGCTCCGGCGAGTACCGCGAGTACTACGAAAAGCAGTACGGGAAGGCGCTCGGCGGCTGATGCCGAAGCGATTGCCCACCAAGCTCGAGGGGCCGGTGCTGCTGGAGCCGGAGGTCCACGGCGACGAGCGCGGCTTCATGGTCGAGACCTTCCGCCATGAGGCCTGGGCCGAGCTCGGGATCGGCGACGACTTCGTCCAGCAAAACCACTCGCGCTCCTCGCGTGGGACCCTGCGCGGGATCCACTTCCAGACCGATCCCGGCCAGGCAAAGCTGGTCCGCTGCGCCCGCGGCGAAGTCCTCGACGTGGCGGTCGACCTGCGGCGGGGCTCGCCGACCTTCGGCCAGTGGGAAGCCCAGCTGCTCGACGACGTTCGTCACCTCCAGTTCTACGTCCCGGTCGGTTTCGGCCACGGCTTCGCCGTGATCAGTGAGACCGCCGACTTCTGTTACCTGCTGAGCAACTACTACGACCCGGCGACCGAGGCCGGGATCGCCTGGGACGACCCCGACATCGGCGTCGGGTGGCAGGTCGCCGAGCCGCTGCTCTCCGAGCGCGACAAAGTGGCGCCGCGGCTGAGTGAAGTCGCCGACCAGCTCCCCTTCGAGTTCTGATCGGAGCGCCGCGATGAACGTCTCGCGGCGAAACATGAGGTGGACGCTGGCGGCGATGACGCTGGCCAGCTCGATGATCCTCGTCGACCAGACCGCGGTGCCGCTGGCGGCGCCGCACGCGATCGACGACCTGCACGCCTCGATCGGCGAGTCGCAGTGGCTGATGACCGCCAACATCCTGCCGCTGGCGGCGCTGATGGTCTTCGGCGGCCGCCTCGGCGACCTCTTCGGGATGCGTCGCGTCTTCCTCTTCGGCGCTGTCGTCTTCGCTTTGGCGACGACTGCGATGGGGGCCGCGCAGGACATGCCCTGGGCGATCGCGGCCCGGGCGGTGCAGGGGGCGGGGGCGGCGCTGATGATGCCGACGGCCCTGGCGATCGTCAGCGCCGTCTACCCGGACGATAAGAAGGGCTCGGCTCTTGGCATCCTCGCCGGCGCCTCGGCCTTCTTCGCCGCGCTCGGGCCGGTCCTGGGCGGCGCCCTCACCTCGGTCGACTGGCGCCTCGTCTTCCTCGTCAACGTGCCCTTGGCGGTGATCGCGATCGCGATCACCCTGCGCGAGACGCCCGAATTGGAGCCCGACCCCAACGCCTCTCGCGACCTCGACCTGCCCGGCGTCCTCACCTTCGCCTTCGCCGTCGGCGCCCTCGTCTTCGGCCTCAGCCAGGGCGCGAGCGAGGGCTGGGGCGACCCGCAGGTCGTCGTCCCGCTCGTCGCCGCGGTACTGCTGGTGCCGGTCTTCGTCCTCGTCGAGCGCCGGGCGGCGAACCCGATGATCGACTTCGGCCTCTTCCGTCACGACAACTTCCTCGCCGCCAACCTCAGCCAGCTCCTGGCCGGGATGGTCGAGCTCGGGCTCGGCTTCCTCACCCCGTTCTTCCTCCTGCTCGTCGTCGGCGTCTCGCCAGCGACGGCGGGGATCGCGCTGATCCCGGCGACGGTGCCGATCATCCTCGCCGGGCCGCTGGCGGGGAAGGCCTTCGATCGCTTCGGCGGGCGCTGGCCGCTGTTCGGCGGCTTCCTCGTCCTCGCCGCCTCCGGGGTCGTCCTCGCCGTCTCGGTCTCGGAGGAGAGCGCGGTGGCGCTGATCCCCGGCCTCTTGCTGCAGGGCCTCGGCCTCGGCATCGTCCTCACCGTCAACGACCCGACCGGGCTGACCGCCGTGCCCCCCGAGGCGAGCGGCGAGGCAGCGGGGATGATCAACACCTCCGAGCAGCTCGGCGGCGCGATCGGCATCGCCGCTCTGACCGCGGTCGAGCTCGGCATCAACTACAGCGTCCTCGACGAAAAGCTCGCCGAGCAGGGGATCCACCCGACGCCGGAGCAGACCGACCACGCCCGCAATTTGATCGTCGAAGCCGAGCAGTCGGGCATCGGCCAGCTGCCGCACAGCCACCTGCTGGACCTGCTCCGTCCCGACATCGCCGCCTCTCACGTCAACGCCTTCGAAGTGACCTTCGCGGTCTCGGCCGGGATCGCCCTGCTCGGGGCGCTGGTCTCGCTGTTCCTCGTTCGCCGCACCGACCGGGTCGCCGCCGGCCCGATCTTCTCCCGCCGCTCGCGCTGGATCTACGCCAGCCAAGGCCGCTCGTCGGCGGTCACCAAACGGCCACCCCTCGACGACGTCGGCTCAGCCAGCGCGTAGGTCGCGGACGCCGCAGGGCAGCTGCTTTGCCTCGATGATCTCGGGGTCGCCGGTGAGCAGCACTGCGCCCTTTTCCGCGGCCAGCGCGATCGCAAAGCAGTCGGCCAGTGCGATTGGGTGCTCGGCCTTCAGGCCTGCCACTGCACGCATCGCCGAGATGCCCGGCAGGTCCTCGCTGATCTGGGGTCGTAGCTCGGCCAGGACCTGGTCGGCCTCCGGGCGGCCGTGGTCGCGGCTCGTCCGGTAGTGGACCTCGACCAGGTTCATCCAGCTGATCGCCGGCCGTTCCCGCTCGATCGCTCGCGCTACGGCCTCGGCTGCGGGTTCCTCACCGTCCAGCCAGGCCAACACGGCCCAGGAGTCGAGGCATGCCTTCACTCCTCTACCGGGGTTCGCGCCGGCGGTCCTCGAGTAGGCG
Source organism: Solirubrobacterales bacterium (assembly GCA_035509895.1). Classification (GTDB taxonomy): domain Bacteria; phylum Actinomycetota; class Thermoleophilia; order Solirubrobacterales; family 70-9; genus VAYN01. The sequence goes on along the minus strand of DATKIA010000052.1, from coordinate 4,859 downwards.
GGCCGCCATGCCGCTGCGGGCGAATCGTCCGCGAAGGGGAGCGCGCTCACCCGCCCGCTTGACGATGACCCCACCCTCGACCGGCTCGAACGCGACGTCGTCACCGGGTCCCATGCCTGCTCGCTCACGCAGCTCTTTAGGAATCACAACCTGTCCTTTCGCCCCCATCCTCTGAGTCATACTCACCAAGTATAACTACCTCACCGACCCCGACGACCGCGAGCCCCGATTTCGCGACTTTTCTTGCCCGGCGCGGTTGATGCGGACGGGATGAGGCAGCAGACGAGGAGCCGGGTCGCCAACTGCCTCGATCGAGCGCACCTGTTGCGGCCGGCGGAGCGCCTGCGCCAGGGCTGGCTGACGATCCGGGCGCACGACGACCACCTCGCCTTCGACGGCCTGCCGGTCCCGTCGGCCCGTCAGCGGCTGCTGGTGGATGGCCGCAGTGGCGACGCCGCTCACTTCCTCCGCGTCGGGCGCCGCATGCACGAGTCGATCTGCGACGCCGTTGCTGCCTGCGGCACCGATCCCCGTGAGCTGCGGGCGGTGCTCGACTTCGGCTGCGGCTGCGGCCGGGTCGCCCGTCACTGGGCCCGGCTCGACGGCCCCGAGATCTACGGCTGCGACTACAACCCCGAACTGACCGCTTGGTGCGAGCGCAACCTGCCGTTCCTGCGCGTCGCTCGCAACCGCCTGGCCCCGCCGACGCCCTACGTCAGCGGCAGCTTCGACCTCGTCTACGCGCTCTCCGTCTTCAGTCACCTCGACGACCCGCTGCAGCGCCTCTGGCTCGACGAGTACCGGCGTCTGCTCCGCCCCGGCGGCCTACTCGTCCTCAGCTTGCTCGGCGACTCGCTGCGCTACCGCCTCGACCCGGCCGAGCGCCGCCGCTACGACGGCGGCGATCTGGTCGTCCAGCGCCCGCGCCTCGCCGGCCGCAACCTGTGCACGGTCTACCACCCGCCGGCCTACGTCTTGCGCTCGCTGCTGGCCGAATTTGGCGACGTCCGCCGCTTCGAGCTCGGCACGCCAGAGGAGCCGCTGCAGCAGGACGCCTACATCGCCCGGGTCTAGCGCTTGGCGGCGCTGATCGTGAGACTGACCGCGAGTTTGGCGCCGATTCCGGCGTAGACCGCGGCGTTGAGGAGCGGATTGTGCTCGGGGGCGTCGAAGCGCCGGTAGAAGCGGCCCATGCCGCGGTGGAAGGCGATTTCCTGGCGCGGAGCGCGACGGCCGGAGCTGGAACCGCCCTTGACATGGAGGGCAACGCCGCCCGGCTCGTAGAAGACCTTCCAGCCGGCGTCCCAAAAGCGGTGGCACCAGTCGAGGTCCTCCATGTAGAGCCAGTAGCCCTCGTCGAGCAGACCCACCTCCTGGACCGCTGCGCCGCGGCAGAGCATGAAGGCGCCGTTGACGGCGTCGACCTCGCCGGGCTCGTCCTCGCCGAGGCCGGTCGCTCGGTATTGGCCGAGGCCGCCGTCGGTCCGGCGGCCGATCCCGGTGAAATGGGCGAGGGCGCTGAGCGGGGTCGGGAAGGAGCGTTTGCAAGCGTGGTCGAGCGCCCCGGACTCGGTCACAAGCTTGACGCCGACCATTCCGATCCGGGGTGCCGAGTGCAGACGCGCCAGCGCCGCGTCGAGGGTGCCGGCGTAGATCTCGGTGTCGGGGTTGAGCAGCAGGTAGGCGCCGGCCTCGCCCTCGCGGAGGACGAGGTTGTTGGCGGCGGAGAAGCCGATGTTGGCCTCGCGCAGGAGGCGGACTGCGGGGAACTCGCGAGCGACCATCTCCGGCGTCGCGTCGGGGCTGCCGCTGTCGACCACCGTGACCCGCATCGAGCCCGTCGCCGCCGGGTGCGCGCCCAGCGAGGTGAGGCAGCGCCGCAGCAGCTCTTCGGCGCCGTGGCTGACGATCACGACCTCGAGGTCGGGGGCCGGCGCCATCTGTCCCGTCCTAGTAGGCGCCGTCGCCGTGGACGATCGCCCGCGGGGTGCGCAGCAGGATCGCGAGGTCGGTCAGGATCGAGAGGTTGTCGAGGTAGTCGCGCTCCATTGCCAGCCGCTCCTCGAAGGTCAGGTCGCTGCGGCCGTAGACCTGCATCGGCCCCGTCATCCCGGGCCTGATCGCGAGCCGCCCGCGCTGGCGCTCGTCGTAGAGGGCGACGACGCTCTCCTCCTCCGGCCGCGGCCCGACCAGCGACATGTCGCCCTTGAGGACGTTGATCAGCTGCGGCAGCTCGTCGATGCTGAAACGGCGCAGGGTGCGGCCGCTGCGGGTCACCCGCGGGTCGTTGGGGATCTTGAAGGCGGGCTGGTCGAGAGCCGCGAGGTCGACCAGCTCCGGCAGCTGCTCCTCGGCGTCGACGACCATCGTCCGGAACTTGAGCACGGTGAACGGGACCCCGTCCTTACCGGCGCGGCCCTGGCGGAAAAAGACCGGGCGGCCGCTGTCGAGCAGGATCCAGGGCGCGGTCGCCAGCAGCAGCGGCGATAGCACCAACAGCAGGACCGCCGAGACGACGACGTCCATCGCCCGCTTCATCGCCACCGTCGAGCGTGGCGGGTCGCTGAAGCGGAAGTCGAGCACCGGCAGCTCGGCCAGCCGGTTGAGCTCAATCCCGGGACCGAGCAGGCCGTAGTGCTGGGGCAGGAAGGTGAGCGCCAGCCCGGCCGCCTTGCACTGCTCGATCAGGCGCTCGGCTGCCCGCTCGCTCATCTCCTGTTCGGTGACAACGACGCGCTCGATCGCGTACTCGCGGGCGATCGCGGCGATGTCTTCGACCGAGCCCAGTCGCGGCAGCTCGCCGGCCGTCTCGCTGGCCTCGACCGAGAGGTAGCCGACCAGCGCCAGCCGCGTCTCGGGGTGGGTCGAGACGCGGCGGGCGACGACGTCTACCGCCGCCGCCGGGCCAATCGCGACCCCGGTCGCGACCCCGGTCAGCCGGTGCCAGAAGAAGCGCAGGACCCCGCGCAGGATGAAGCTGCCGGCGAGGGTCCCGATCCCGAGCCCGATTGCCGACAGTGGCGAAAGCGGCCCGACCGGGCTGAGCGCGAGCAGGCCGTCGAGGACGAGGGTGCCGAGGACGACGGCGACGACCAGTGAGGGAAGCTCGTCGAGGGTGCTGTGGCGGATCCGGCGGTGGTCGTTGTCGTAGAGGCCCTGGAGCTTGACGACGAGGATCCAGCTGGGGCTGAAGAGGAGCGCCCAGAACAGGGTCGCGATGTCGGTCGCCGAGGTCGCCGCGGTGATTACGCAGAGCGTCGCGACCAGCGCCACCCAATCGCCGCAGGCGAGCAGGCGCCGCAGCATCGCTCCGCGCCGGCGCGAGGCGAGCGGGCCGGAGAGCTCCGGATTGGGGGCTCCGGGCACTGCCGGGGATGGCGGTCGCGCCGGGGCCGGAGCCGGCTTCGCGCCGCCGCTTCTGGTCTCCGGCGCGCGGCTCATCCGCAGCCTTCCGGTCCGAGTTCGAGGCAGGATTCGAGCGGGTTGAGGCGGAGGGCTTCGGCGAGGTCGGCTTCGGAGGCAGCCGTTTCGCCGGCCGCGTTCTCGATCCGCGCCTTCACGTAATAAAGCTGCCAGTTGCGGTCCTCGCGGTCGATTGCCTGGTTGATCCGCTGCAGCGCGGTCGGGTAGTCGCTCTGGTACTCGGCCAGCAGCGCCAACTGCCGATAGGGCGAGGCGGCCCAGGGCTCGATCGAGCGAGCGGTGTTGGCGTGTTCGATCGCGCTGCCGATGTTGCCGTCGCTGGCCGCCGACTGGCTGGCGTCGAGCTCGCGGTCGACGAGCAGCGGCCCAATCAAGGCGAGGGCGGTGATCCAGGCGATGGCGAGGCCGGCGACGGCAAGCCCGAAGCGCCGCCGCTCGCCCTGCCCGTTGCTGGCGGCTTTCGCCTGCGTCAGCTGCGCGCAGCGGCCGGCGACGAGGGCGCCGGAGGCGAGGAAGAAGATCGCGCCGACGGCGGCGATCTCCCAGAACCAGTCGATTGCGGCGCCGACGGCGAAGGCGGCGCAGGCGGCGAGCAGCGCCGCGTACAGCTCCCGCTGGATCCCGCGCGCCGCGCGCCAGGCCGAGAACCCGGTCCAGAGCAGGAAGACGACCATCGCCAGGACCAGAAGCCCACCGACGAGGCCGAGCTCGGAGAACGCCTCGAGGTAGAGCGAGTGGGCGTCGTGAACGGTGTGCTGAATCGAGCGCAGTTCGTTCCAGGTGAACTGGTACGTGCCGGCCCCGCTGCCGAATACGGGCTTTTCTTCGAAGCCGTCGATCGCGACCCGCCAGAAGTCGCTGCGGCCGCCGCCGCCGAGGTCGGTCAGGTGCTGGGAGGGGTCGCTCGGGAACTGGATGTCCGAGCTCGAGAACCGGTCCCAGGCGCGACCGCCGACGGCGATCGCGGCGCCGATCGCGACTACCGCCAGCGCCAAGCCGATGCCGGCGAGGACGCGGCGGTCGCGGGAGAGGGAGACGGCGCGGTCGGTCATCCCGCCGCCGCGACGCTCGAGCTGGCGCAGACCGGCGAACAGCGCCAGCGCCACGGCAATCCCGGCGAGGAGGATGAAGAAGACGGTGGCGCCCTGGTCGACCGCCGCCTGGTTGCCGAGGTTGTCGGCAAGGCTGCGGTCGGCCTGGACGACGAGCAGCGCCGGCAGCGTCGCCAGGGCGCCGATCGCCAGCGTCGCGATCAGCCAGAGGCGGTCATGCGAGAGGGCGATGAGGACGCCGGCGGCGACCAGCAGCGCCAGCAGGCCACCGCGTGAGTAAGTGAAATAGAGCGCCAGCAGCGCCACCGGCAGCGCGGCGACGGCGACCCAGCGCAGGAAGGGGATCAGGGAACGGCGACTGACCCACAGCGACAGTGCCGCGGC
>DATKIA010000051.1:0-13085 GCA_035509895.1 Solirubrobacterales bacterium | reverse complement strand
CGAGGTTGTGCGCGTCCGCGTAGAGCGCGAAGGCCCGCTCGGCCGGCGCCGCCACCCGCTGGCTCCGTTCGAGGACGTGCTCGGCCACGGGCCCAGTCTTACAGCCGGCGTTCGCGGGTAGGAGCAGGGCATCGCCAAGCTGACACTGATCGCGGGGGCAACGGGTTTCATCGGCGGCCGTTTGGCGCTGCGGCTGCGCGAGGACGGAGCGGCCGTCCGCTGCCTCGTCCGCGATCCCGCCCGAGCCGCCGAGCTGGAGCGCTCGGGTTGCGAGCTTCACGTAGGCGACATCACCGACGCCGCCAGCCTCGAGGGGGCGGGGCGGGGTGTCGACGCCGCCTACTTCCTCGTCCACGCGATGGCCGGCGGCGGCGACTACGCCGCCCGTGAGCGCGCCGGTGGCGCCAACTTCGCGAGGATGGCGAAGCGGGAGGGGATCGGGCGGGTGATCTACCTCGGAGGCCTGGGCGAGGAGAAGGCATCTGCGCACCTGCGCAGCCGCCACGAGACCGCTCTCGTTCTCGGCGAGCAGGGCCCGCCACTGACCTACTTCCGGGCGGCGATGGTGGTCGGCGCCGGCAGCGAGTCCTACCGAACGCTGCGTTACCTGGTCGGCCGCCTGCCAGTGATGATCACGCCGAGCTGGCTGCGCACGCCGACCCAGCCGATCGGGATCGACGCCGCAGTCGAGTACCTTCTCCGCGCCCCGGACGTGCCCGAGTCGAGCGGCTGCGAGGTCCAGATCGGCGGTCCCGACGTCCTCTCCTTCTCGGAGATGATCGACCGGATGGCGATCGCGATGGGCAAGCGCCCGCCCCGCCGTCTCCCGGTCCCGTTCATCAGCCCCTGGCTCTCGTCGCTCTGGCTCGGCCTCGTCACCCCGGTCGACGTCGCCGTCGCCCGGCCCTTGGTCGAGGGCTTGACCACGCCCACGGTCGTCACCGATCCGAGCGGCGCCGAGCGCTTCGAGGTCTCGCCGGAGAGCTTCGACGAGTCCCTGCGACGGGCGCTTGCGGAGGAAAACGACGGCTGAGCTGTGGAGATCGTCGCTGGCGCCATCCTCGCCGGACTGCCGATCCCAGGCACGACGGGACCGTGATCGAGGCCGCCGGCTGGGCCGTCCTCGGCGTCGGGGTCATCCTCGAGATCGGCTTCAGAACCACCCCGCTCGGCAGTCTTCGCGGCCACGACCGCCGCACCTGGCGCCGATCGAGGTCGTCCATGAAAAAGCCCCCGCAAGCGGGGGCTTCATGCGGCTGAATGGAGTCGAACCATCACGGGTGTTTCCACCCACAAGGCCCTCAATTGCGTGGGTGGGACTGATCTCCGTTCCATTCGGTGGTCTGAGGCGATCCTAGCTGCCCTCAGTTACGGAAGGTTGCGGGAGATTGGCCACCAGTTTGGCCACCAACAGGCACCAGGCGCTGGCTTGAATCTGGCCATTCCCCTCGACTATCCGGTATAGCGTCCGTGGGGCTTGTGATTGAGAACTTCGGCTATGAATTTGCCTCGAGACTGACCGGGAGCGGTGAAAGCTCGCCAGACGTCGGGAGGGCAGGCCCGATAACACCACTCAACGCCGTCCGGGAATCGCACGTAGATGTGTTGGGCCTCGGGGTTGTAGGCCTCGTGCGTTATGCGTTCTGATTGGACTGCTCGCCACTCAGGGTTGGTCATTTCGCCTCCTCGTAGGTTCCGCGCCACGCTGCGAGGGCGGTGGACAGATCGGGGTTGGATGGCTCGTCTCTCCAGGGTGCAAGGGAAGGGTCCTCAGCCATCGGCATTGGATCCGGGCAGTCAATAAGCGTGCGGGCGGGGAGGACGAGAGCTTCTCCGCAGATCACTGCCTCACCCGTTCGGAGCGAGGGAAGCGCCGCAGCGAGGCCCGAGACACTGTCCGGAAGCGCAGCTCGAATCTTTCCCTGGTCGCTTTGGTTGCTCAGGCGCAGAGCAATGAGCGTGCCGCACTGAGCCAAGGCGGTGTCGGGCAGTTCCGCAGGACGCTGCGTTATGAGCATCAGGCCGATGCCGTACTTCCGTCCCTCGCGAGCGATTCGGTTGGCCGCTTCGCGAGCCATCGGCTTGGCGCTGTCGCCGAGGTAGCGGTGAGCCTCCTCAAGCACGACTTGGACCGGGTCGGGCCGGCCGATACCGGGGCCCTCCGGAGCGCTGCGAACGGCTGCCTGGAACAGCAAATTCATCACTACTCCTATCGCAAGCTCCGCAGCGTCCTCGGGTACGCCGGAAAAATCCAAAATAGAAATGGGTTTGCCGGTTCCCAGCCATTCGAGCATCGCCTCGTGGAGCGGATCGGCGCCGTTCGGATCAGGTGAGTCTTCGAGGAGGAACTGCAATCGGGGATCTTTGAGCCCTAGGCGAAGTAGCTCCGGGGTGCTGCCATATACCCCATAGGTACTTGCCCGGTTCGGCGGCGTGGACCCCGGTCCGTAGGCCTCAAAGGAGGCGGAGGTCAGAGTTGCGGCATCTCCCTCGCTCACCAGAGCCTCATCATCGGAATCGGCGTTGCCATGTACCGTCTTCCGGTTCTCGTGATCGAGCTGATACCACACCTCTCTGAGGTCGAAGGGGACGGGAGTGTCCTCAGTGACTGAGGCCGCGTCGAGGCGCAGCCATTCCGAGTCCTCGACGAATTCTTGCCTCTGCTCGCGCACCAGCTCAGTGAAGCGTTCTCGCGCGGCGCCCCCAGCTACGCCGGCAAACGTTTGCAGTATGTCGGCTGCGGAAAGGGCCCAGTGGGGAACCCGAAGCCGATCCGAACCAGTCGCGAGTACGGATCTGACCGATCCGTGGTCTCCCATTGCCTGTCCGTACTCACCATGCGGATCGACTACAACAATGTTCGCTCCTTGCCAGCCACCTTGTACAAATCCCTGGAGGAGCGAGGCAACCGCACTGGTCTTGCCGGAGCCGGTGGACCCGACCACCGCACTGTGTCGGATTACCAATCGCTCAGCGTCAAGGCAAACTGGGATTTCTTCGGCTGCTGAGAGGCGTCCGATCTGGAGATGGTTCTCGTCGTCGCTGGGGAACACGGCACGCAGATCGTCAGCCGTCGCAAAGTGGACGGGGTCGTCCAGGCTCGGATAGACGCCGACACCTCGTTCAAAGCGTTTGGAGTTGCGGCCGATCTCACCAAGGAGCTCCACCTGCAGCCAACGTTCACCCTCCTGGAAGTTCTCCGTTGCTGAGAGCGGGCGGGGGGACAGCTCGGCGATTCCGACCAGGCTGACGGTCGCAATGAGGTCGACGAGGCCCTGTGGAATCCGCACCAGCGATCCGATCTGTCCAATTGGCTGGAGCCGGCCACGGTAGATGGGGGCTATGCCTGCAAGCTCCTTATCGAGTGCCACCGTGACCTGTGCACCCAAAACGTGGCGCACATTGCCGATGCACGTGGGGTCGCGCTCAAGCACTCGCAGCGGCCAGCTTGGCGATCGACTCTGCAAGCCGCTGCTCGATGTCGCTGTGACGCGAGGCGCTGTGGCTCAAAAAGGTTGCGAGATGGCGAAAATCCACCAGCAGGCATTTGTCGTCCCCCCAGACATCTGGCAGGTCTGACTTGGGCTCCGCCCACTGCGCCCGAATGCCGCCCAGGATGGCCTCCGAACTGGCAACGGCCTGGACGTTCGGCAGGGATAGCGCCCGGTCAGCAAGGGATGGCGGCAGATCGTCAAAGGCGAGGCAGAGAAAGTCGGTACGCGGTTTGCGCTTGGCCGCGCCGAATAGCAAGTCGTTGAAGTGTTCGTCCGACCAGGAGTATCCGGCTACCAACACAAGGGTCTCTGGCACCTGAAGGGCCCGACGGAGCCGATCCTGAAGGACTACGAAGGGGACTCGTCGGGAATCGTCGTACTTGGTGTCCGAGGGGTATATCGCCGCGGGATGATCGGTCTGCACGGGCACACCCAATCTGACGACCTCGCTGCGGCTTCCCTCATCCCATTCCCAATTCACCGATCCGTGAAGCTTCCAGAGGCGCACTAGAAATGAAGGCATCCAGTTCCCGGGTTCCGTGGGGGCGCCCTCGACCAGGTCCGTCTGAAAGCGCGCTCGAAGAAAGCCGACAAAGCCATCGAAGTAGGGAACGCCGAGTTGCTCCAAGGCCGTCTCCAAGAGAAGGTCGTAGTTGACCGTGAAGAGCTCAAGCGGCTCATCGTAGTTCGCCTGGGCTGCCCAAACGGCGAACTGCAGCATGGGCGTCAGGTTGGCGTCGGCAACTTTCAGATGCTTGACGATGAGCTTGCAGACCTGCCGATCGAGGGCCGAGGCGGTCTCCCCGCTCAGTCCGTCGACCTTGCCGGTCCCATCGTTAAGTAGCACCTCAATGCGGCGGATCCGGCTTAGGGCCTGCTCGAGATTGCGGCCGCGGAGCTGTTTTTCAAACGCCTTCTTCTGTTCGCCGCGTAGTCCCTTCGTCACCAGTTCTTCCAGCTTTGCAACGTCCGGAAGACCGCATGCCGCTGAGGTGCCGGCGCCAAGAAACGCGCATACGTGCCTTGATCTAGCCGAGAGCTTCGAGCTGAGCCCGTCAGCAAATTTTTGGATGTCGTGGTCCGGCATTCGCTGCCTCTGGGCTCGGCGTTGATCGAATCGGGTACGCGACGATATCGCGCCGGGGCGACAGTTACGGTGCGGGCGTTCGGTCTTCGTAAGGAACGGGTGGCTGACATCCAAGGGGTGACGATGCAGGGGGAGTCCTGGGTTGCCATTGATTTTGAGACTGCATCCGTGCGTGGTACTCCCTGTGCGGTTGGGATGGTCGAGGTCGATCAGGGGCGGATCAGACGTTCCGCTGGCTGGCTGGTTCGGCCACCGATCTTCGAGTTCTCTCCGTTCAACATCGCCTTGCACGGCATAACGCCGGAGATGTGCCGGCATGCGCCGGATTGGGGCGAAAGTCTCTTGAGGATCGAGGAGTTCCGGGAAGGACGGCCTCTACTGGCCCACAACGCCGCTTTCGACGTTGGCGTTCTCCGGGACGCATGCAGTGTGACCGAGATTCCATGGCCGGAACTCACATACGCTTGCACCTTGGTGGTAGGCAGGCGGGTTTGGCCGGGGTTGGATAGCTACAGCTTGCCGTTTTTGGCGGCTCACCTCGGCGTCTGTAGCGACCGCCACCACGATGCCGGTGCCGACGCTGAGATGGCAGCACGAATCGGGTGTCTCGCCCTCGGTGCCACCGGAGCTTCGACCCTGGAAGACATGGTCAAGTCAGTCCAAGCTCTCATGGGGTCAATTGGCGGCGACGAATGGAATGGATGTCATTTGCGCGACATTCGTGCCGCGATTCCTACTGAGCCGTCTCCGGGAGCCGTGCCGAGAGAGGATCATCCGCTCTTCGGAAAAACGGTTGCTTTCACCGGTGCTCTCGCGATACCTCGTCGGGAAGCGATGCAGGCAGTTGTGGATTGCGGTGGCGTAGCCGCGAAAGGGGTTACCCGAAAGACGGAACTGCTCGTCACCGGTTTTCAGGATTTGACCCGGTTGGCGCAGGGACAGAGCCAGAGCGACAAGCTGAGAAAGGCGCAGTGGTTGGTCGCCAAAGGGCAGACGATCGAGATCGTGGGCGAATCCGATTTCGTCAAGATTCTGGCTGATCGCTGAGCCGAAGACTTCGGCGGCGTCGCACACAGCTCAATGTAGCTGCTAGTCTCATCGCATGACGCTACATCAGCCCAAGGGCGAAGTCGGAGTTCGTGAGCTGCACGACCGTCTCAGCGAGTACCTCGAGCGAGTAGAGGGCGGGAGCGAGATCGTTATTACCCGCCGCGGTCGGCCCGTGGCTCGTCTGAGCGGACTCGGTGAGCGGCCGCTCGAGGCGCTCGCGCAGCGCGGCCTCGTACGGATGCCGCAGGGCGAGCGACCGTCTCGTTCTGCGCAAGTGAAGGGCGCCGGTTCAGTTTCCGACCTCGTCTCCGAGCAGCGGGCCTGATCTTCTACTTCGACACCTCGGCACTGGTCAAGCTCGTAATTGTCGAGGACGGGTCGGAGTTGGCGTCCGAGCTCTGGCGGAGTGCCTACCCGGTGGCGTCGAGCATCCTTGCCTATCCCGAGGGCCGAGCGGCCCTGGCGGCTGCCCGTCGATTGGATCGGCTGGGAGCGGTTGAGCATCGTAAGGCGCTTGCGGATTTTGAGGATCTATATGCGGATCTGGCAGCGATCGGCGTCGACCATGAGCTTGCGGTCAGCGCCGGCGAGCACGCCGAAGACCTGGGGCTACGCGGCTACGACTCAGTCCACTTGGCGACCGCGCTCGAACTGGGGGACGACGAAGTTGTCGTGGTGACCTGGGACCGAGATCTTGCGCGGGCGGCGGAAGAGGTTGGCTTGGGTGTCGCTGGATCCGACGGCGACCGGAAGTAGTGGCCTTGCGCTTTCTGTGGTCGACCGAGCACAAGTGCGGAAGCCTTGTGCGGGCCGCGAAAGAGCGCAATTTGCGGAGAAATTGGCCACCAATTGGCCACCAGGCACTTTCGGCGCATTGACCCGCTATTGAGACTCCAAACGAAGAAACCCCCGATTTCCGGGGGTTTCTTATGCGGCTGAATGGAGTCGAACCATCACGGGTGTTTCCACCCACAAGGCCCTCAACCTTGCGCGTCTACCAGTTCCGCCACAGCCGCGGGAGCGTCGATTCTAGATGTTTGGCGGCCGGGGGCAGCGGCTCGCTTGCGGGTGTCCGGGGGAGGGGGTAATCTACGAACAGGTGTTCGAACGTGGTTCGGATGTCGACGTGGTGTCGACCCGGCAATTGGAAAGGGAACGTGACGATCGATGGTTGACCTCGACCTGACCAAGCGGCAGAAGGAGATCTTCGACTTCATCGGCAAGTACGCGGCCAAGACCGGCTACCCGCCGACGGTGCGCGAGATCGGCAAGGCGGTTGGGCTGCATTCTTCGTCGACCGTGCACGCGCATCTGGCCAACCTGGAGAAGATCGGCTTGCTGCGCCGCGATCCCTCGAAGCCGCGGGCGATTGAGCTGCTGCAGGGTGCCGCCAGTCGGGCGAAGGACGCGATCCGGCCGCCGAGCGGGCTGCCGCTGGTCGGTCACGTTGCCGCCGGCGAGCCGATCCTGGCCGAAGAGAACATCGAGGAGTACCTCGAAGTCCCCGACGTGATCGGTGGCGAGGACGGCGACTACATCCTCCAGATCCGCGGCGAAAGCATGAAGAACGCCGGCATCATCGAGGCCGACTACGTGATCGTGCGCCCGGCCGACGACGCCCACGACGGCGAAATCGTCGTCGCCCTGATCGGCGAGGAGGCGACCTGCAAGCGCTTCTTCCGAGAGAAGGACCACATCCGGCTCCAGCCCGAGAACGAGGAAATGGATCCGATCATCACCACCGAGGCGAAAGTCCTCGGGAAAGTAGTCGGCGTCTTCAGGAAGGTCTAGCGCGCGACGTCTAGACCACACTGGAGTGTGGAAAAGACGACGAGCGGCGGCTAGGGCCAGCGACCCGCTTCAATGAGGCGTTTGTAGCGCCGTTGTTTACGGCGGGCGTCCCACATCGCCAGCGGCAGCAGCTTCAGGCCGAGGCGGGGGAAGACGCTGAAGATCCGCAGCTGGGGGCCGCGCCAGCGGGGTATGACCAGCAGTGGGCGGGGGCGCTCGGTCAGCTTGCCGACCTCCTTCGCCACCCGCTCGGCAGTCAGTAGCTGGCCCGAGAACGAGCCGGCCGAGTCGAGGTCGTCGAGCTTGTCTTCGAGCATAGGAGTCCAGATCCCGTCCGGGCAGACGGCCGAGAGCTCGATGCCGCGGATTCCTTCCAGGCGCAGGTCGTAGAGCGTGCCGAAGGTGAAGGCGAGCGCGGCGTGCTTGCTGGCCGAGTAGATCACCTCGCCGGGCGCGGCGACGATGCCCGCGAGCGAGACGACGTTGACGATGTGGCCGTGGCCGCTTGCCCGCATCGGTCCGAGGGCGGCGATCGTGCCGTTGACGACGCCGCCGAGGTTGACGTCGAGCATCAGCTGGCGCAGCTCGGCGCTCTGGTCCCAGGGCTTGCCGCTGAAGAAGACGCCGGCATTGTTGACCCAGAGGTCGAGCGAGCCCTCGGCGGCGACCCGGTCGGCCAGCAGCCGAGAGGCGTTTTCGTCACGGACGTCGAGCGTTGCCGGCTCGGCGCCGCCGCCAATCTCGGCCGCCACCTGGGCGGCTGCATCGGCGTCGAGGTCGGCGACGTGGACCCGGTAGCCGCGGCGCGCGAGCTCGGCAGCGATCGTCCGCCCAATCCCGCTCCCAGCCCCGGTTACGACCGCGTTTCGCATTGCCGCCACCATATCTCGCGGTCCTTGCCGGATTCTTGTCGCGCGGGGTACCATCGAGAGGCGGGCCGAGCGGACCGCGGGGGGAGAGAAAACCCCTCGAGGAAAGTCCGGACACCACAGGGCAGGGCGGTGGGTAACGCCCACCCGGGGAAACCCGCGGGAAAGTGCCACAGAAACACACGGCCGATGGCGCGGCCTCAGCTGAGTCGCGTACAGGCAAAGGTGAAAAGGTGCGGTAAGAGCGCACCGGCGTCGCGGTGACGCGGCGGCCAGGCAAACCCCGCCCGGTGCAAGGCCAAGCAGGACCGTCGACCCGGCTCGGCGAGGTCCAGGTAGGCCGCATAGATAGATGGCCGCTCAAGACAGGATCCGGCTTATAGGCCCGCTAAAGGAAAGGCCCCGTTTATCGGGGCCTTTCCCATCTTCGGACCTCGCTGCGATTCCCCATTGCAGGGCGGATTGTTGGAAATTCCTCCAGTTTCCGACGCCGAGAGCATTTTTCCTGTCTTAGCGTTTGCTAATCTGCCGCCAACTTCCGCTGAATCTTCGCCTACATAACGCGAAGAGCGGGGGACCCAATTAGTTGGGGCGAATCGCAGGCGCTGGCCTGCGTAGCGCAGCTCTTTCAGCGCGAGCCCGTCAGCTAACCCCGCAAGCGCCTGGAAAGAGACATGAAACACCGCAAAAACCTCCCCCTGCGCTGGGCGCTTGCCCTCGTCGCGCTCACCGTCATGGCCGTCGGCGTTGCCCCGACCCAGGCCTCGACCGGCGGGGCCTCCAGCTTCACTGCGACCAGCGAAGAAGAAACGCCGGAAGGCGGCCTCGCCTTCGGCCCGCTGCGGACCGCGGGCGCCAGCTGGTACGGCGGTCCGAGCATGTGGGGCCGGAGCACCGCCTGCGGCCAGACGCTGCGCCCGACCACGCTCGGCGTCGCCCACAAGAGCCTGCCCTGCGGGACCACGGTCAAGTTCGTCTACCACGGGCACGCGGTGATTACGCAGGTGATCGACCGCGGCCCCTACATCAAGGGTCGTGCCTGGGACTTGACCCAGGCCGCCAGCGAAGCGCTCGATTTCGAAGGCGTCGGCAACGTCCGCTACGCGATCGCGCTCAATTTCGCCCGGAAATAGCCGCTCCTCGGTCTAATCTGCCGTGTTTAGGCAGTGCCAATTACGAGAGGAGCAGTGCATATGTCGAGGTTTTCCCAGCGAGCAGGCGGTGTGGCCGGAGTCCGTGACCGGCGTTGGATCGTGCTTGCCGTCGCGGCGATCTCGACTGTGCTCGCGATCGGCTTCGCCACCGGCTCCAGCGCCAAACCGGTGGACAAAACGACGGTGATCCTCGGCCAGACGGCCTCGATCCCCGACCCCTCCTGCCCGGAGCTCCCCTGCCAGGCGGTTGGCAGCGTCACCGGCTTCCAGATCAACAACGGCCAGGCCGTCAACCCGTTCCTCGTTCCCCACGACGGCGTGATCAAGGAATGGACGCTGACCCTGGCCCAGCCGACCAGCTCCCAGCGTTCCTTCTTCAACGGCTTCTTCGGCACCCCACCTGAGGCGCGCCTCTCGATCCTGCGCCGCGTCCCCGCCACCAACCCGCCGCGCTACTCGCTCGTCTCTCAGGGCGCGATCAAGGTTCTCTCGCCGTATCTCGGTCAGACGGTCAAATTCAGCTCCAACCTCGAGGTCGAAAAGAACGACATCGTCGGCCTCACCGTGCCGACCTGGGCCCCGATCTTCGCCCAGGGTCTGTCGGAAAAGAACGCCTGGCGCGCCAGCCGCGAAGCCGGCAAGTGCACCAACTCGACCGACATCCGACAGGGCGAACCCCTCGAAAAGGTCAACCGCCGCGCCACCTTCGGCTGCAAGTACACGACGGCGCGGTTGCTTTACACGGCGACCTTGGTCGAGGAATAGCGAGATTGCGCCAGCTCACGATTGAGCTGGCGCAAAAGCCTCGTCCCTACGGGCAACCAGAACTCAAGCCGCGTTCGGCAGCACCCTGGGGGTCGCCTGGTCTTTCGGCAGCGCGGCCGCACTAGCGATCAGACTCTGGAACTCATTCAGCGCCAGATGCCCGACCGCCTCGAGGATCTCCTCGTCGGTCCAGCCGATTTCACGCGCCTCCTCGTGCAGGTGGAGGGGCGGCGGCCCTTCGGCGTCGAGCGCCTCCTTCAGGTAGTGGAGCAGCGCCGCCTCCTTATCATCAGCGGAGGTGAAGCTGCGGGCGCGGGAGACCTCGTCGAGGCCGAGCCCGGCCCGGCGCGCCGACTTCGCATGCTGGGCGATGCTGTAGTTGTCCTCGCGGTGCTCGGCGACCGCGAGAGCGATTCGCTCACGGGTCGCTTGCGGCAGGACGCCGCCGCGCAGCTCGGAGCGCATGCGGGTGTAGGCGCGGAGAACGGCGGGGGAGCCGGCGAGGACGCCGACGAACTTGGTGACCGCGCCACCGGCCGCCTGAATCGTCTTGATCAGCGGCGCGCTCTCGTCGGGCGCCGTCAGCTCGTCGTGGATTTGAAATCTGCTCACTGCGGTTTTTACCGTCACGTCGGTTCTCGCTTCTGGCTCTGCTGAGGGCGGGCTTTTCGCTTTACAGAGCCTTTACTTGGCCTTTACTTTACTTTCAGCCTCTTACTTACGGTCGGTAAGTTATACCTGCTTTTTTGATCCTTTGCAAGCTGCTCTGAGCCGCTCCCATCTACCCGGAATACGGCGTTCCGCACCTGGTTGGTTCATTCCCTATCGTTGCGCCCTTCTCGCGCACACCCAGGAGGCCCCGAATTGGCTGAGCAGACCCGCAGTGCCGCCGACGTCATCAAGCTGGTGGAGGAGAGCGACGTCCGCTTCATCCGCCTCTGGTTCACCGACGTCCTGGGCCAGCTGAAGAGCTTCTCGGTCAACGCCTCCGAGCTCGAGGACGCCTTCGAAGGCGGCATGGGCTTCGACGGCTCCTCGATCACCGGCTTCAACCCGATCGAGGAGTCGGACATGCTCGCCGTCCCCGACCCCTCGACTTTCGAGATGATCCCCTGGCGGCCCGACAAGGAGGACGCCGTCGCCCGCATGTTCTGCGACATCCGCGTCCCCGGCGGCGGCCCCTACGAGGGCGACCCGCGCTGGATCCTGCAGCGGGCGCTGAAGCGGGCTGAGGAGATGGGCTTCGAGGCCTACAACATCGGCCCCGAGCTCGAGTACTTCTACTTCCGCTCGGCGAAACCGGAGAGCGGCATCCCCGAGGTCCTCGACGAGGGCGGCTACTTTGACTTGACCACGCTCGACGCCGGCTCCGACCTGCGCCGCGAGACGGTCCTGGCGCTGGAGAAGATGGGAATCCACGTCGAGTACACCCACCACGAGGTCGGCCCCTCCCAGCACGAGGTCGACATGCGTTACAAGAACGCGCTTGAGATGGCGGACGACTGCATGACCTACCGGATCGTCGTCAAGGAGTACGCGCTCAAATACGACTACCACGCGACCTTCATGCCGAAGCCGCTGTTCGGCGAGAACGGCTCCGGGATGCACGTCCACCAGTCGCTCTCCAAAGACGGTAAGAACGCCTTCTACGACGCCGACGACCCCTACTACCTCTCGCCGGTGGCGAAGTCGTTCATCGCCGGCCAGCTCAAACATGCGCGCGAGATCTCGCCGCTGTTCGCCCAGTGGGTCAACTCCTACAAGCGGCTCGTCCCCGGCTACGAGGCCCCGGTCTACCTGGCCTGGTCGCGGCGCAACCGCTCAGCCCTGATCCGGGTGCCGCTGTACCACCCCGGCAAGGAGAGCGCGACCAGGGCCGAGCTGCGCTGTCCCGACCCCGCCTGCAACCCCTACCTCTGCTTCGCCGGGATGCTGCAGGCCGGCCTGGAAGGGATCGAGAAGGGCTACGAGCTGCCGGAGCCGATGGAGCAGAACCTCTACCACCTCTCCCAGGAGGAGCTCGCGCATCAGGGGATCGAGCAGCTGCCGGCGACCCTCGGCGAGGCGATCGAGGTCGCCGCCGAGTCGGAGCTGGTCCTGCGCACGCTCGGGGAGCACACCTTCCGCCGCTTCGTCGAGATCAAGCGACAGGAATGGGACGAGTACCGGGTTCAGGTCACCCCGTTCGAGATCGAAAACTTCCTGCCGATCCTCTAGGCGTCGGCTGGGCGGACGGGCGACGATGGCGACGCTGCACGTCCTCCGCGTCTTCTGCGACGAGGCGGGGGAGTGGGGCAACCCGCTCGGCGTCTTTTTGGATGGCACCGAGGTGCCAGCGGAGCAGTGCCAGGCCGTCGCCCACGAGCTCGGCTTCTCGGAGACGGTCTTCGTCGACGACGCCGCGCGGGGCGAGATCCGGATCTTCACGCCGGGGCTGGAGCTCGAGTTCGCCGGCCATCCGACGGTCGGGACCGCCTGGCTTTTGGCGCGCGAAGGGATCGAGTGCGACGCACTGCGGCCGCCGGCGGGTGAGATCGCGGTGCGGACCGAGGGCGATCTGACCTACGTCACCGCCCGCGCCCAGTGGTCGCCGCCCTGGGAGCTGATCGAGCTCGAGGAGCCGGTCGATATCGACGCGCTCGACGGCCCGCTCGACGGGCGCGAGGACGAAATCTACGTCTGGGCCTGGCTGGACCAGGCGGCCGGGATCGTCCGTTCACGCTGCTGGTCGCTCGCCGACGGCGTCGGCGAGGACGAGGCGACGGGCTCGGCCGCGATCATGCTCGCCGCTGCGCTCGACCGCGAGATCGAGATCCACCAGGGCCAGGGTTCACGCCTCTATGCGACCCCCCTCGGCGAGGGACGGGCGGAGGTA
>DATKIA010000050.1:0-8279 GCA_035509895.1 Solirubrobacterales bacterium | reverse complement strand
GGCCCGACCGTGATGGCCGGTTACCTCGACATGCCGGAGGCGACGGCGGCGACCCTGCGCGGCGGCCGCCTCCACACCGGCGACCTCGGTTTCTTCGACGAGCACGGGCGGCTGACCCTGGTCGACCGGGCCAAGGACGTGATCATCACCGGCGGCTACAACGTCTACCCACGCGAGGTCGAGGACGTGCTCGACCTCGACCCGGCGGTGGCCGAGGCGGCGGTCGTCGGCGTGCCCGACCCGGAGTGGGGCGAGATCATCGTCGCCTTCGTCGTCCCCAGCGGCGGGGGCGAGGTCGACGCCGAGGCGCTCGACCGCCGCTGCCTCGACTCGATCGCCCGCCACAAGCGCCCGCGTTCGTACGAGGTGGTCGCCGAGCTGCCGCGCAACCCGGCCGGCAAGGTGCTGAAGGCGGAGCTGCGGGAGGCCGCGCAAGTGGTCGCCGCCGGTGGAGGCGGCGATGCCTAGGGTCCAGATCCTCGACACCACCCTGCGCGACGGCCAGCAGAGCCTTTGGGGGATGCGGATGCAGGCCGGGATGGCGCTGCCCGTCGCCGACGTCCTCGACCGCACCGGGTTCAGCGTCATCGACTTCGCCGGCTCCTCCCACATGGAGGTGCTGATCAAGTACAAGCAGGAGAACGCCTGGGAAGGCCTCGACCTGATCCGGGAGCAGATCCACCGCACGCCGATGCGGGGCGGGATGCGGGCCAATGCCTGCATCAGCTTCGGGGTCTCGCCCGAGGCGCTGATGGACCTCTGGATGCGGCGCCTGGGCGAGCACGGCGTCCGCTCGTTCTGGATCTACGACGTCCTCTACGGGATCGACAACTTCGCCCGCCTCGCCAAGGTCGCGAAGGAGTACGGCTCCGAGGTGGTGGGGACGGTCTTCTACACGATCTCCCCGGTCCACACCGACGAGTACCTGGCGGCGAGGGCGGCGGCGCTGGCGGCGATCCCGGAGATCGACGGCGTCCTCTTCTACGACACCGCCGGCGTGCTCGAAGTCGAGCGGCTGCGGACGCTGCTGCCGAAGATCGTCGCCGCGGCGGCGCCGAAGCCGGTCGAGATCCACGCCAACAACCTGATGGGGACCTCGGGCCTGACCTACGTCGAAGCGGCCAAGCACGGGGTCGAGGTCCTGCACACCGCGGCCCGCTCGATGGCCAACGGTCCCTCGACCCCTTCGACCGAGAGCGTCGTCCGCAACCTCGAGCTGATGGGCTGGGATCACGGCCTCGACACCTCGCTGCTGGCCCCGGTCGACGAGCACTTCCGCGCTGTCGGCAGGGCCGCCGGCCACCTCGTCGACCAGGTCTCCGAGTACGACCTCTTCAACGTCACCCACCAGGTGCCGGGCGGAATGGTCGGGACGCTCAAGGCCCAGCTCGAGCAGCACGGGATGACGCACCGGCTCGACGAGGTCCTAGAGGAGACCGGGCGGGTGCGTGAGGAGCTCGGCTGGCCGGTGATGGCGACGCCGCTCTCGCAGCTGGTCGGCACCCAGGCGGTGCTGAACGTCGTCACCGACGAGCGCTATCAGCTCGTTCCCGACCAGGTGGTGGCCTATGCCGCCGGCCACTACGGCGAGCCCCCGGCGCCGATCGACGCCGAGGTGATGGAGCGGATCATGGGCGCCGACAACGCTGCCCGGGTCGTCGGGAGCCCGCCGGAGCAGCCGACCCTGGAGGAGCTCCGCGCCCGCCACGGCACCAGGCCGGGCGAAGACGACCTGCTGATCCTGAAGGCGCTGATCCCGGAGTCCGACATCGAGGCGATGCAGGCTGCCGGGCCGGTGGCGCGCGACTACCCGCTGCTGGCGCCGGAGATCGCCGAGATCAAGACCTTGATCGAGACCGTGAAGTCCCCATATGTCCGCGTCAGCGGCGAGCGCTGGGCGCTCGACCTGAAGCGTTAACCAGAGGAGAGAGCGATATGTCAGATCACACCAACCACGCCTGGCGACTGCGCAAGCGGCCCGACGGCGAGCTCGCCGAGGGCGACCTCGAGCTGGTCGCCGAGGAGATCCCGGAGCTGGGCGACGGCCAGGCCCTGGTCCGGACCAAGCTGCTCTCGCTCGACCCGACCAACCGGATCTGGATGAGCGACGTCCGCGCCTACATGCCGCCGGTCCCGATCGACGCCGTGATGCGCGGCCTCGGCATCGGCGAGGTCGTCGAGTCCAGGCGCGACGACATGCCGGTCGGGGCGATGGTCTCCGGCTTCACCGGCTGGCAGGAGCTGGTCCTCGCCGACGACTCGCAGCTCGAGGCGCCGCTGACGGTTCTGCCCGACCCGCTGCCGGCGCCCGAATCGGCTTTCCTCGGCGCCCTCGGCCACACCGGGGTCACCGCCTACATCGGGATCGACCTCGCCGACCTGAAGGAGGGGGAGACGGTCGTGATCTCCGCCGCCTGTGGCGCCGTCGGCGGGGTCGCCGGCCAGGTAGCCCGCGAGCGCGGCGCCCGCGTCGTCGGCATCGCCGGCGGGCCGGAGAAGTGCGCCCACGCAGTGGACAAACTGGGCTACGACGCTTGCATCGACCACCGCGCCGACGACTGGGCGGACCAGCTCGACGCCGCCACCCCCGACGGCATCGACGTCGACTTCGAGAACGTCGGCGGCCCGATCATGGACCACATCCTCATGCGGCTGAACCTCAACGGCCGCGTCTCCCTCTGCGGCATGATCGCCGAGTACAACCAGTACGACCACGGCGAGGCCCATAACCAGGGTCAGCACAACATCGGCCAGCTGATCATGATGCGGGCGACGATCAAAGGCTTCCTCGTCCTCGACTACGGCGACCGTTTCGAAGAGGCGATCGGCTACCTCGCCGGCCTGCTCGGAGAAGGCAAGCTCAACTACGACGAGACGATCGTCCCGGGCGGCATCGAGGCAGCCCCCGAGGCGCTCGGCCAGCTCTTCAGCGGCCAGAACCTAGGCAAGCTCCTGGTCCGCGTCGCGGACTGACGCCGCGGTCCCATCACCGAGGTTGCCTTTTGCCTGTCATGTAGGCGGAAAAGGCAACCTCGGCGTGGCGTGGCGTCAGGCCTGTTTCGCGTAGTCGCCGATCTCGCCGAAGTCGACCATCACGCAGGCCTCGTCGCCGATCACCTCGGCATCGTGGCCGGGCGGGATCGCGGCAACGTCTCCGGCTTTGATCTCGATCTCGGAGCCGTCGTCCATATAGACCCTCATGCTGCCGGCGAGGACGTAGCCGAAGTGCGCTGCCTGGCACGAGTCGGTGCCGGCGATCGGCTTGACGTTCTCCGACCACTTCCAGCCGGGCTCGAAGGTGCCTTCCAGGACAATGTGGCCGGCGAGCTCAACCGCCTTCGCCTGACCGTTTCCTGGAACGGGCGGGTCTCGTCCGGCGAGCCGAAATTCTTCAATTCTGCAGGCATCTTGGACTCCTTCCGTGCTGAGCCCTGCCCTGTTCGAACCTACACCCGAGCGGGAGCCGAGGCAAGCTCCTGGCCCGCGGCGCCGATGAGGCCTGACCCCCGACCTAGAATTGCGGTGTGGCCGAACGCTACAGTCGAATCGCAGTCGTAAAGACCGGCTCCTCGGTCCTGATCGAGGAGGCCGGCGAGGTCAAGCAGGACGCGCTCGCCGGCATCGTCGCCGACGCGATCCGCCTGCGCCAGGCCGGCTGGGGCCTACTCTGGGTCGTCAGCGGCGCCGTCGCCCACGGCAAAGCGGTGCTGCGCGTGCCGCAGGTGCAGGAGTTCTCGACCACCGACCTGCAGGCGATCAGCGCGATCGGCCAGGGTGACCTCTACCAGCGGATCGCCGCCCAGTTCGGCGAGTCCGGCGAGAAAACGGCACAGATGCTGCTCACCTTCACCGAGGTGACCGATCGCCGCAGCTATCTGCGGGTCCAGGGTGCGCTGCGGCGCCTGCTGCACTGGGAGGTGACGCCGATCGTCAACGAGAACGACAGCGTCACCACCGAGGGGGTCTCGTTCGGCAACAACGACTGGCTCGCCGCCCAGGTGGCCTGCCTGATGCAGGCCGACCGCCTGGTGATGCTGACCGGTACGCCGGGGGTGATGACCGCCGACCCGCGCTACAACGAGGGAGCCGAGACGCTCGACGTTATCGACGACGTCGACCGCTTCCTCGAAGGCGACGCGAGGGCACGGTACGCGAGTAAGGGCAGCCTGGTCGGCAAGGGCGGGATGGAGGCGAAGCTGCGCGCCGCCGAGCTGGCCGCCCGCCGCGGGATCGGGGTCTCGATCGGCTCGCTGCAGTCCGGCTCGCTCTACGCACACGTCAACGGCGAAGCGCCGGCGACGACTGTGCGCGCTCCCGTCGCCCAGCATTCCGAGCGCGGCAACTTCCGCTTCTGGTTAGAGCACGCGCGGCAGTCGCGCGGCTGGGTCAGCGTCGACGAAGGTGCGGTCAGCGCTCTGCGCCGCTCGAAAGGCGCCAGCCTGCTGCCGGTTGGCGTCGTCGACGCCGGCGGCGAGTTCGAAGCCGGCGACGCGATCGAGGTCCGCGACTCGGAGAAGCGCGCGGTCGCCAAGGGCATCGCCAAATTCAGCCGCCGCGAGCTGCAGCTCCTCGCCAACGCCCGCGCCCTCGACCCGGAGATCCTGCCCGAGGACGCCCGCACCGAGGTCATCCACCGCGACGAAATGATCCTGCTTCAGCCCGACGGCGTTTCCAGCCTCGGCTAGGAGGAGGGGCTAGGGCGAAGCGGTCTCGGCCGGGATCAGCCGGGCCAGGCGCAGCGCCACTCGCAGCTCGAGCTGGCGCTCGCCGACTTTGTGGCCGAGCAGCTCCTCGGCCCGCCGCACCCGGTAGGTGACGGTGTTGGCGTGGACGCCGAGGCGGCGGGAGGCGCGGACGAAGCTGGCGCCCTCTTCGAGGAAGACGGCGAGGGTCGAGGCGAGGCGGACAGTGGCGTCGTCGCCCGCCGCCAGCGGGCCGAGCTCGCGCTCGGCGAAGCGCCTCGCGGCCTCGACGTCGTCGACCATCAGCGCCTCCAGGGCGAGGTCGGGGAAGGCGGCGCGGGCGGCGCGGTCGCCGCGCAGCTGCGCGACCCGGCGGGCGAGCAGCGCCTCGCGGTGGCTGAGGACGAAGCCCTCGACCCCGAAGGCCGGCGTCCCCGCCGCCACCGACAGCCCCTTGCCTGCCCCCCGCGGGATCCGCAGGTCGCCGAGGTGCTGGGGCTCGCGCCGGCCGGCCCAGCAGGCGAGGTGCCGACCCTGGGCGACGGTCAGCGCCGAGCGCGCTCCGAGCGACTCGGCGACCGCGGCCGCGACCTGCTCCATCTCGCCGAACAGCCCCCCGGCGTCGCCCGGCGAGTCCTCGCCGCCCTCGTTCCAGACCACGTAGCCGACGTGGAAGCGGTCGAGCTCGTAGCCGAGCCGCTTGCTGACGGCGGCGACGTCGACCCGGGCGCCGCCGAGAAGCGCCCGTACCTCGGCCGCCCGCATCGCCGCCGCCCCGCGCACCCACTGCTCGCGCTCCCCCATATACACGGTCGTCAGCTGACGCTCGATCGCCTCGATCCAGGCGAAGATCCAGGCGTTGAAATAGGCCATCGCGTCGGCCAGGTGGTCGGGGTCGTCGGTCGCCTGGCGCAGGCGGGCGAGGATCATCCCGGCGAAGACGCCCTGGGCGGTGCGGTAGGCGCGCTGCAGCAGCGTGAAGTCGAGGCCGCGGACGACGTACTCCTTCGCGTACCCGATCGCCTCCGGCGGCGCCGTCACCGAGCGCGGGTCGGCCCCCTCGCGCATCAGCGTCACCATCACCCCGAGGTTGGCGCGGGTCGACTGCAGGGTCCAGGTCCGCATGTCGTCGTCGAGCTCGTCGAGGTGCTCGTGGATCGTGTCGGCCAGCGCCGCCGAGACGTCGTCGAGTTCGGCGCTCAGGGTCTCGACGATCTCGGCGATCTCCTCACGGCTGGCGTGGGGGGGCGCGATCGGCTCTGCACGTGGCATCGACCGAACGTAGCCCGATTGTGCCCAGGCCACAAACGGCGCCGGCCCGATCGGTTGGGGAGACCGACGACAGCGCGTCCCGCCCCTCCTACAGTCGGCCCATGGGACAGAGAGAGCACGATCCACGCGTGCTGGCGATTGATGCCGGCGGAACCATGACCGACACCTTCATCGTCGACGACAGCGGGGCTTTCGTCGTCGGCAAGGCGCAGACGACTCCGCAGGACGAGTCGGTGGGGCTGATGGCTTCCGCCGAGGACGCCTTCCGGCAGTGGGCCTCGACGCCCGAGGAGGGCTTCCCCCGGATCCAGTCCGCGGTGTTCAGCGGCACCGCGATGCTGAACCGGCTCCTGACCCGCAAGGGACGCCGTGTCGGCGCCCTGGTCACCGCCGGCCAGGAGGACGTGCTGCAGATGGAGCGCGGGATCCAGACCTACCTCGGCTTCTCCTACGCTGACCGCCTTCACATCGCCACCCACCACCACAACGACCCGCTGGTCCCGCGCTCACGGGTCCACGGCGTCCGCGGCCGCATCGACCTTTTCGGCAACGAGGTCCTGCCGCTGCGCGAGGAGGACGTCCGCGAAGGGGTCAACGCCCTGCTCGACGAAGGGGTCGAGGGGATCGTGATCTCGCTGATCTTCAGCTACCGCAACCCCGCCCACGAGCAGCGGGTGGCCGAGATCGCCGAAGAGGAGAAGAAAAAACGCAGCCTCAACGGCAACTGCCCGGTCTTCGTCTCCTCTGAGCTCTACCCCTCGCGCCGCGACTTCCCGCGCCTCAACACGACGGTGATCGAGGCCTACGCCGCCGAGCCCTCGCGCGGCACCCTGCGCGCCGTCCGCGACCGCACCAAGGAGCGCGGCGCCGGCTTCGAGCTGCGGGTGATGGCCTCCCACGGCGGCACGATCTCGATCGACGCCGACCAGCTGGCGACGACGCTCGTCTCCGGCCCGATCGGCGGCGTCGTCGGCGCCCGCTGGCTCGCCGACCGGATCGACCTCAACAACGTGCTCTGCACCGACATCGGCGGCACCTCGTTCGACATCGCGCTGCTGACCGGCAAGCGCTACGAGGTGACGACGACCCCGGACATGGCGAAATTCCTGCTCAACATGCCGCTGGTCCAGATCGACTCGGTCGGCGCCGGCTGCGGCTCCTTCGTCCGCATCGACCCCAACGCGCGGCGGCCGGAGATCGGCCCCGAAAGCGCCGGGGCGATGATCGGCACCGCCTGGCCCGAGGGCGGCGTCGAGACCGCCTCGATCACCGACCTCAACCTCGTCCTCGGCCGGCTCAACCCCGAGTACTTCCTCGGTGGCCAGGTCCAGCTCGACATCGAGCGCGCCCGCCACGAGGTCAAGCGCCAGGTCGCCGATCCGCTCGGGCTCGGCGTCGAGGAGGCGGCGGCCGGGGTGATCGAACTGTTCGAGACCTCGCTCCGCAACGAGGCCGTCGGCCGCATCCTCGGCAAGGGCTACAGCCCCGCCGACTACACCCTGCTCTGCTACGGCGGCGGCGGCCCGCTGCACGTCGCCGGCTATACCTCCGGCGTCCCCTACCAGCAGGTCCTCGTCCCCGAGTGGGCGGCCGGGTTCTCCGCCTTCGGCTGCGCCTGCGCCGAGTTCGAGTACCGCTTCGACCGCCAGGTCGACCTGCCGCTGCTGCCGACCGCCCCTGACGAGGAAAAGGCGGCGATGGGCGGCCTCCTGACCCAGGCCTGGCGCTCGCTCGAGGACCGCGTCCGCGACGAGTTCGCGAAGTCCGGCCACGCCGCCGGCGACGTCTCCTTCACCCACATGGTGCGGATGCAGTACTACGGCCAGCTGGTCGACATCGAGGTCGACGCACCGAAGCCGGCGATCGAGTCGATCGAGGACGTCAACGAGCTGATCGCGGCTTTCGAGACGACCTACACGCGGATGTACGCGCGGGCGGCGTCCTCGCCGGAGCTCGGCTACCTGGTCGCGCAGGCGATCGTCAAGGGCTCGGTCCCGATCGAGCAGCCGACCCTGCCGGTGATGCCGCGCGAGTCCGGCTCGCCGGCGGTCAAGGAGACGCGCGAGGTCTGGTGGGCCGACGGCGCCGCCACCACCGACGTCTATGAGATGGACGACGTCCGCAACGGCCACACGATCGAGGGCCCTGCTGTGCTCGAGGCCGAGTCGACGACCTTCCCGATCCCGCCCGACCGCCGCGCCTGGCTCGACGAGCACGGCATCTTCCATCTCGAGAACAAGGAGGCCTGAACCAATGGCCACGATCGACAAGACCCGCGTCCTCGAGCCCGAGTCCTCGGCCCCGATCGGGTGGGAAGGCCAGACC